>NZ_JAUBSX010000030.1:0-10697 GCF_036704885.1 Microcoleus sp. F4-D5
CCCTTCAAATGGACTTATTCGGGCAAAGCATTGAAGAAATAATCAATGGTAGGTTAACTCCCGCCTACGTCTACTAGCGATTCGGAGACAGACTTAGTTCTTTATCGTTTAGAGAAACAGGAGTCACAAACTAAAGCAGTTAGAATTGAACGGGAAAGACTGCAAAGATTGCGGGAGGATTTGGGGCAGGAGGTTCGCGTGTGAAATACGCCATTATTGGAGTAGAAGGCCCGCACGATCAGGCATTTGTCGGCAAGGTTCTCAAGCTTTTGGGTTTTAAAGATTTTCGGGACGAGTTGAAAGGATTAGATTCTCAGTTAGACCCCTTTTGGCGCAAATTTATTCCTGTTTATCCTAAAAAAGGAAATTTGTACAAACGTCTTGATATGCCTTCTATTCTGTTTAATGATATTCTATCTGTAGCTATTTATGCAGGTGAAGGAAGCAATCTTGTGACTAATTTGGATGACATTTTATTCGCAAATTCTGAGTATCAAACAAACTTGGCAGCATTCGGGATAGTTGCCGATTGCGATAAATCAACTCCCGATCGCATTGTCGAACCATATGCTAAGAAATTCCGAAGTTATTTTCCTAATTTTCCAGATCGCCCTGGTGTTGTAAATACCAGTAGCCCGCGTACAGGAGTCTATGTTTTGCCAGATAACGCTTCGCCCGGTGTGTTGGACACTTTGCTGTGTGAGTGCGGACAGATAGCTTATCCCGCGTACATGGAGAAAGCTAGTTCCTATCTAAATGAGTTTTCTGAGTCAGATAGAAAATTTTTAAAGTGGAAAAATTTCGATCGAGAAAAAGCTTTAGTTGCTACTGTTGTCAGTGTTCTCAAACCTGGGAAGACTAATACCACAAGTATTGCTGATAATAACTGGGTCAGCGAACAGACAAAGCAGCCGGTTCCGGGTTTGGCAAATTTTATTACGTTTTTGAGCCAACTTTTGGAATTGAGTTAATGGTCGTTGTTCCCAAACAGCAATATAGTTGAAGGGTAATGATTACGGAAAGTATCTGTAAATCTCTTTGCGGTGGAGTATCCTGACGAAATAGACTACGCCATCATTAACTTTAATACCGATTCGGTAATCACCCACTCTCAGGCGATATTAGTCTGCATCACCTTTTAGTTTTTTAACATTGCTGACTTCATTTAATTTTTCGGCGTTCTCAACTTCTTCTATCGCTTCCTGAATTCTTTGCAACAAGTCGGCATCAAGAATCTTGAGTAAATCCTTTTCAAAGCTCTTTTTAAACTCCACATTCATGGTTGCCTCTTCAGGATTTTGAAAATTTGCTCGCGGCTGACTGTTTCAGTATTTTCGCCTTCTTTGATAGCATTTTCCATCCCTATATCTTCTAGGGCTTCTGTTAAAATTTCAGAAAATACTTCTTTTTGTTCTTTTAATAACTCAAAAATCGCTGCTTTGAGCAATTCTTTAAGTTTTGTTTCGTCTAGAGTAATTTCAGACATTGCTTTTTTTGTGGTATTTATTTAAGGTTTTCATTATATCACGAAATAAAGCGGTTTATTTCAGTTTAAGGCTATTTAATTAAATTTATTCTAGCTAACTTTGGTTTGCGGGTAGTCAGAAACACGGTTTTTTACGGAAATACTACATCCGGGCCTTTAACAGTCGTGAAAAACCCGGTTTCTTTGGTATTTATGGGTAAGTCCTAAATGAGACAGAAAGGACGATCGCACTTCACAAAAAAAGTACGATCGCCCTCAAAGATTACTCTTTCCAGTAACGAGTTAAAATCCGAATCACCTCACCCGCTATCGGCGACGGTAGAGGCGGGCTCCATTCCCCAACTTCTGCAAAACCTAAAACGTGCAGCAGATTAACGATGCTGTCTACCGCTTTGGGAACGCCACACAACAGCAAACGAATCGGTTGCTTACCTTGAGGTACGTCAGGAATTTCTTCCCGGAGCAATTCGGGAACTGACTTTGGCTGTGATATCATACAGTTTCTCCTAAATATGGGAGTTCCAGCCCCCACCGAACGATCGTGAGTCTGAGCGGTGGGGGTTTGGTTTTGTGTCAACTCTAAAGTATCACGGTATGCACTCCGAGTCAACCCGTGATGGTGAAATTGATACTGTAGAGGTCAAAAAAAGGTACAATAGGGCAGTAAAAGCACAAATAACAGCCTTGCCCGCAAAACTCCCGAGAATAGTTGTATATCTTCCAGAAGAACTTAAAGCAGACCTAGAGCGGTTAGCCAAATCGCATTATCGGCCGGTCTCGAATATGGTGTTGACATTAATTCAAGAAGCAGTAGATGAGGCTAAATCTGAGGGGAGAATTCAAAGCGACGATCGATCGCACCAACAGAAAATCGACAGCGACGAGTAATATCATTTAAGGTTGTTTCTGGATGATTTAACCGCAGAGGACGCAGAGAGCACAGAGGAAGAGAAGAGAGAGATGAATAAATTTGTTATAAAATGATATGGTGAACACGCTACCTATTACTTGCTCTTGGCCAGATGAATGTCTATTTCCTGCTTCAGTTCGGTCGGTCAAATTCAGCAACCTGTTTTTGACGAAGAGATGTAATTGCTAAGACTAAAACACTTAACGTCAGGCCTAAAATCGCATAACTCGGTAGTGAAAAAATAGTTACTTTAAACAAATAAGGCAATTCCCCCCCCTTCCAGTTCCACCGCTTTCCTAGAAACACCAACAGCCCGCCATGAATCACAGCGGTTTGCACCATGACACAGCCAACTCCCAATAACCAAACCGACATTCTTTGCCTAGAGAAGGCAGAATTTTTAATCTGAAAACATAAATCATTCAGCAAAAAAACCACCGCCGGTGCTAACATCACAGAACTGGTGGGCTGTGAATAGTTGATAGCAATACTCAAAGTAGAAATTAGCACCATTTCAGATAAGTCAACTTTTTTTGACCAAGCATTCCGAGATTGTTTTTTGTAAAAATACCAACTCACTAAACCAACTAGCAGCAGAACAATCGAGTCAGAAAATAGTTTCGCCACGAAGGGACTATCGGGGAAAAATCTCGGGCCCATAACCCTTAAATCAAGGCGACTCATAGAAATATAAGCATTATTCGACGGATCGTTGAGCCAGAGTGGAAATCCACGAGTCGCATCCTGTAGAAATCCTGTTAAAGAATTGCCCGTTACAGCTAGACCTATAACTGCCAAAAAAGTTACCGTGACTAGAGATATAAAAACTAGCTGAAACCGTCTTTTGATTAAAAAATAAGGAATAAACAATACAACTAAAGTAGGTTTAAAAAGAGCAATTCCTAAGAAAACTCCTGCAATTATATCCCGATCGCTTCTAGCATAAATAAACATCCATAACAGCAGAACCGCAATAAAAGTTGCCACATTGCCAACTTGAAGATCGAATACAAAACCGTAGAGTAATGCAACTGATATACTACAAATAGTCCTCAAAGCTCGTGAGTGCGACACCAACAAGATATTCGCTCCCCATAAAACAAAACCTGTGGCAATAAGATGCAGCCAAGTCCAGATTGTGAATGCAGTCTTCATCGGGAAATAGCCCAAAAACCACAGCGGAGGAATAATATTAGGTGGATAAACAAAAGATGGAATAAACCCGCACACTTTTGTGATGCTACAGAAACCGCTGTTAAACACCTCGACATTAAACGGACTCAAATGCTGATGGGCTAATCTACTCGCTACATAAAACCACTTAAAATCCCAGTAAGGCGGATCGGGCCGATTAGTCAGATTGTAAACCAACCAACCGGTATAACTGAGAAATCGGGTGACAACTAATACAATAACTGCTTGCAAAATAAAGTTAACAATAGGTTGACGAAAAAACAAAGTCAACCTTTGGATCGAAGGATGTTTTAAAAACAAAGAATTTTGCCATGCTGTTTTTTCGCTATCTAATCGCCAATTAAATTTGAGAAACAAAGCGACTGTAATTAGAATTATTACATTCCAGAAGCCAAAGCTAATCATAGAAAATAATTTTAATAAATTTACTTTTTGACGATTCAAACCATAGATTGTTAACGACAAATCAGCATTTTAACCTAAAATGTTGACTTTTATTCCCCGTTTATACCTAACTCTCTCTTCTCTCTTTTCTCTGCGTCCTCTGCGCCCTCTGCAGTTACAAAAAAAATCTTATTGACAAACAAAATAGCACTGCCATCCAAAAGCCCGATCGCACTTTTGCCCCTTGTAACCCTGTTCACCCCCAAACATATGCGTTACTCTAGTTGACTACAACTTGTACCGCACTCCCCAACTAAATTCATGCTTCCCCGCATCCAAGAATTAGCCGCCACCCTTGCACCCCGCTTAATCGAAATTCGCCGGCACATCCACTCCCACCCCGAACTCAGCGGCCAAGAATATCAAACCGCAGCCTATGTAGCCGGAGTTCTCGCATCCAGCGGAGTCCGCGCCATCGAAGGAATCGGCAAAACAGGAGTGCTCGGCGAACTCAAAGGCAACAGCAGCGAGTCCCGGTGGCTGGCAATTCGCACCGATATGGACGCTTTGCCGATTCAAGAACGCACTAACTTAGAATTTGCCTCCCGCAACGAGGGAGTGATGCACGCCTGCGGCCACGACATCCACACCACAGTCGGTTTGGGCGCAGCCATGATATTGTCTCAGCTAGAAGAAAAATTGCCCGGTCACGTCCGCTTCTTGTTTCAGCCGGCGGAAGAGATTGCCCAAGGTGCTCAGTGGATGATTAAAGATGGGGCGATGCAAGATGTTGACGGCATCCTCGGAGTGCACGTTTTCCCGACGATTCCCGGCGGTTGCATCGGTATCCGCCACGGGGCACTGACGGCGGCGGCAGATGACCTAGAATTGATTGTGATAGGCGAATCCGGCCACGGTGCGCGCCCTCACGAGGCGATCGACGCAATTTGGATTGCTTCTCAGATAATTACCACTTTGCAGCAGGCAATTAGCCGCACGCAAAATCCTTTGAGGCCAGTGGTTTTGACGATCGGGCAAATTAACGGCGGACGAGCGCCGAACGTGATTGCCGATCGAGTAAAATTGCTGGGAACCGTGCGATCGCTGCATCCGGAAACCCACGAAAACCTGCCGGCTTGGATCGAACAAATTGTCTCCACCGTTTGCGCGACTTACGGCGCCAAGTACGAACTCACCTACAAGCGCGGCGTGCCCGGAGTCCAAAACGACCCAAAACTCACCCAATTACTCGAAACTGCCGCTTTAGAAGCTTTAGGTCGATCGCGCGTCCAAATTTTACCAGAACCATCCCTCGGCGCGGAAGATTTTTCGATGTACTTAGAACACGCACCGGGAACCATGTTTCGCTTAGGAGTGGGACTGAGTGACAAACCGAACTATCCCCTCCATCACCCGCAATTTGAGGTTGATGAAAGTGCGATCGTGACCGGCGCTGTCACCTTAGCCTATGCCGCCTATCAATATTGGAAACAGCATCAAAGTTGACACTTCCGCCCCTTTGAGGGAATGGTATTCTTGAGAGTTAGAAAACCATTAAGGTCTGAATTAACAGAACTTACGCATAACATCTATATGTAGGGTGCAACCTAAGTAGCGCGTAAGTCCTGATTAATTAACTGCCAATCCTGATTTAAAAAATTTTATGAAGCTAGATTTCGATCGATTTTTCGATGCCTGCAACCCCAGTCACTCCCTCAAGTTGGGAAATTCAGAAGATATTCGCTACTACATTGATTTTGCGGGAGTGCGCGGCGGGAAAATTATTGACATATTCAAACGGACAATTACCCGTCTGGCACGAGATAAACCGACTTGCCAATTATTTACCGGACATATTGGTTGCGGCAAGTCTACAGAATTGTCGCGACTGGAAAAAGAGTTGACAGATGAGGGGTTTCATGTAGTTTACTTCGAGTCAACCCAAGACCTCGATGAAATGGATATCGATTTGACAGATATCATGTTAGCGATCGCCCGGCGAGTCAGTCAAAGTTTGGAAGAGGGCAACATTTCCTTGCAGCCCCAGGGCTTTAAAGAATTCTTAAAAAACAGTTGGAATTTTTTACAGACTCCTGTGAGTTTAGAAGCTGAAGGAGAACTTTTTGGCAGCAAATATAAGGGCAATACAGACGGAAATCTGGAAGTTTCTCTGCCTTTAGGCATCGCCAAAATTACTGCAAAAATCAAAAGCAATCCCGACTTGCGTTCTAAACTGAGACAGTACATGGAACCGCAAGCGAATAAAATGTTAGAACTGATCAATCAAGAAATTATTGATGTAGCCATTAATCAGTTAAAGCAGCGGGGTAAAAAAGGATTGGTGGTGATTGTTGACAACTTAGACCGGATAGTTTTTCGGCCCAATGCAGCGGGGCGACTGTTGCCAGAATATATCTTTATTGACCGGGGCGATCAGTTGCGGAAACTGAATTGTCATTTAGTTTATACCCTGCCGCTGGGATTGATTTTTGGGAATGAAAGTGAAATTTTGAAAAATCGCTTGGGGGGCGGAGTTGACCCGAAAGTTTTGCCGATGGTACCAGTAAAGAATAGAGACGGCAGCGAATGTGTTGAGGGGATGAATTTGCTGCGGCGCATGGTGATGTCGCGGGCATTTCCCGATGTTTTGCCAGAGGAATATATTACATTAATTACCCAAGTTTTTGACAGTCCTGAAACTTTAGATAGATTGTGTCGCGTCAGCGGAGGTCATTTGCGAAACTTGATGGGGATACTGTTTGGTTGCTTGCAGCAAGAAGACCCTCCGATTTCCCAAAATGTGTTGCAATCTGTGATTCGCAGTTCCCGCGACAGTCTGATTCGCGGTATCGATAATGATGAGTGGGAATTACTCTTCAAGGTGGTGAAAGAACAAAGCATTAAGGGAGATAAAGAATACCAAGATTTGCTGCGAAATCTGTGGGTTTTTGAATATGTAGATAGTCAAGGAAATTGGTTTGGGCTGAATCCGCTGTTGATGGAAACTGACAAATTTAAGCTGTGGCAGCAGCAAAATTCGTGAGATTATGGTAAACTCAAATCCCGCCGAAGATATTGCCGCCGAAAATGAGCGATCGCTCTCTACTTTAGTAAGGACGATCGCCCGCTTTCAAGGAAAGTTTTCTTTAACTATAGTGCGCTGCAATTATGCTAGCTTGCGTTCTGCAATGCTGCAAAAGCTGCGCGATCGCTCTACTGTAGAATATCAAGAATTAGCCCTCGAACCTGCTACCAAAACACTTTATCAAACCATTCTCAATGCCGTCCAAGAGCAACCGCCGAAAGCTTTAATAGTTTTAGGTATTGAATCGGTGGTTGCTATTGATGACCTGTTAGCGGGGGCTAATAGAGCGCGAGATCGATTCAAGCAAGATTTTGCTTTTCCTTTGATATTATGGGTGACGGATGCCGTACTGTCTAAATTTAGTCGATCGGCTAACGATCTGAAGTCTTGGGCTCCTCCTCCAATTCAGTTTACCATGCCGCCCGATGATTTGATGAAGTTGTTGCAACAACAAGCAAATCAAGCTTTCGCTGATGTTGAGAATTTCAAATTAGATGACTGGGAAATGGAGTCGCTGGCGAATGATCTGCTAAATGCAGCATTAGACCAGGAATTGCAAGCTAGTTGGCAATTTATTCGGGGTTTAGTTCAATCTCAGAAAAATCAAATAGATTCAGCACTCGAACATTATCAGCAAAGTTTGACATTTTGGCAGCAAAATTGCCACTTAGAAAGACAAGGAATTGTCTGCCAGAAAATTGCTCGAGCTTACAACCGCAAAGCTGAATTGCACCGGGCAGGAAACCAAGGTTATTGGCAAGAAGCTAGAAAGTATTTACAGCAATCTCTGGAGAGTTTTGAGCAAGTGCAGCGACATGATTTAGCTGCGAAATGTATTAGCGAACTCTGCGAAGTGCTGCGACTTTTACAAGCTTGGGAAGAGTTGGAAAATTTAGCTAAAAAAGCCTTAGAAATGCACCAAATTTACGGCACTTCGAGTCAAGTAGCTGAAGATTACGGCTTTTTGGCTGAGGTGGCGCTGCAAGAATCTCAGTGGGAAACAGCTTGCCAATCGGCTCAATCAGCATTGGCTATTTTGGCACAACCAGGAGTATCCCAACAAAAGAATGGTTTGTATCGGTTACTTTTGGCAAAAGCGCAGCGAAATCACACTCAACAGTCAAAGGCAGTTAACAATTTAGAAGTAGCTAAAGAAATTACACAGCCTCAAGATGACGTGCAGCTTTATTTGAGGATTTTAGAAGAGTTGAGAACTCTCTATTTTGAGCAAGGCGAATATTTAAAAGCATTTTACATCAAACTAGAGCAACAAGAAGTTAAAAGCAAATATGGATTGCAAGCTTTTATCGGTGCCAGCCGCTTGCAGTCCCCGCAACAAATAATTGACATCGGTTTAGAATCCGGTAAGTCAAAAGCTGAAATTGTTGAGGAAATTGAAGCTGCTTCCGGGCGATCGCGCGATATTAAAGAGATAAGTACACGGATACGTACACCTGCTTGCAAGCTGACGATCGTTCACGGACAATCTGGGGTAGGAAAAAGTTCGATAATTCAGGCATGGTTAGTTCCGGCACTGCAACTGACAACTTTTGAAGCGCGGGACGTATTGCCTGTTTTAGTACAATCATATCATGATTGGGTGAGGGATTGCGGTGAGTGTTTGAAAGCAGGAATTGAACAATTAAAAGCTGTGAAGTTGCCAGGGGCGATCGACACCCCAACAGCTATTTTAAAACAGTTGCGACTGAATCAAGACCGTAATTTATTAACTGTATTAATCTTTGACCAGTTTGAGGAATTTTTCTTTGCTTATCGAGATCCAATTGGTAGGCGAGAATTATATGATTTTCTGGCTGAATGTTTAAATCAGATTAGTGACCTCAAAATTATCCTGTCGCTGCGGGAAGATTATCTTTTCTACTTGTTAGAGTTTAATCGCGCCACCAATTTATCAATAATTGATAACGACATTCTCACGAAAAAAATCTGCTATTACTTGGGAAATTTCTCAATTTCAGATGCAAAATCTATTGTTCAAACATTAACAAAAGGCTCTCAATTTTACTTGGACGATGATTTGGCAAACGCACTGGTAGCAGATTTAGCAGGTGAAGTGGGAGAAGTACGACCGATCGAACTTCAAGTCGTGGGAATGCAACTGGAAAAAAGGCAGATTACTCAACTGAGTGAATATCAGCAACTTGGCGATCGGGCAAAGCTCAAACTTGTTGAGGAATTTTTAGCAGAAGTTATCGCCGACTGCGGCAAGGAGAATAAAGACATTGCCGCACTTGTCTTGTATTTGCTGACGGATGAAAACAACACTCGTCCTCAGAAAACTTTGGTTGAATTAGCAGCAGATTTAGGAAGCGAGTCAGAAAAATTAGAGTTAGTTTTAGAGATTGTGGTTAAATCGGGATTGGTGTTAGAAGTGCCAGCAACTCCGATTGAACGTTACCAACTTGTTCACGATTATTTAGTGCATTTTATCCGCAAACAACGCGGTGCGGAATTACTAGAATTACGCCAAAAACTCAAGCAAACTGAAGCTGAAAAGCAGATCTTAGCAGAGGCGCGGCAGAAAGCAGAACAGTTGTTAGCAACAGCACAGAAATTGACAGAATTAGAGCGCGCTGCAAGCGATGCTTTGAGACTGTTTGAGTCCGGCAATAACCAAATAGATGCTTTAATCTTAGCCGTGAAGACTGGAAAAGAACTCAAAGCTACAGTCAAG
Source organism: Microcoleus sp. F4-D5 (assembly GCF_036704885.1). NCBI lineage: Bacteria > Bacillati > Cyanobacteriota > Cyanophyceae > Oscillatoriales > Microcoleaceae > Microcoleus > Microcoleus sp. F4-D5. The sequence goes on from NZ_JAUBSX010000030.1 coordinate 9,755, forward strand.
GACGTTCGTTCCCTTGCAGATTACCCGATATATACTCCCCAGATTGCCCTCTACGAGATTCTCGATAACATCCGAGAACAAAATCGGTTTAAAGGACATCAAGCTTCGGTATTGAGTGTCAGTTTTAGTCCCGACGGCAAATACATCGCTACGGCATCAGATGACAATAGAGCCCGGTTGTGGGATGTCACGGGTAAATTGATACGAGAATTTAAAGGACATCAAGCTTCGGTATTGAGTGTCAGTTTTAGTCCCGACGGCAAATACATCGCTACGGCATCAGAGGACAAAACAGCCCGGTTGTGGGATGTAACAGGCAAGTTGATACAAGAATTTAAAGGACATCAAGCTTCGGTATCGAGTGTCAGTTTTAGTCGTGACGGCAAATACATCGCTACGGCCTCATGGGACGATACAGCAAGGTTGTGGGATGTAACAGGCAAGCTGATACGAGAATTTAAAGGCCATCAAAGTTGGGTATGGAGTGTCAGTTTTACTCCCGACGGCAAATACATTGCTACGGCATCAGCAGACTATACAGCCCGGTTGTGGGATGTCACAGGCAAGTTAATACAAGAATTTAAAGGACATCAAACAGCGGTATTGAGTGTCAGTTTTAGTCCTGACGGCAAATACATCGCTACCGCATCATGGGACAAAACAGCCCGGTTGTGGGATTTAACAGGCAAGCTGATACGAGAATTTAAAGGACATCAAGATGGGGTATCGAGCGTCAGTTTTAGTCCCGACGGCAAATACATCGCTACCGCATCATGGGACAAAACAACCCGGTTGTGGGATGTCACGGGGAAGCTGATACCAGAATTTAAAGGACATCAAAAAGCGGTATTGAGTGTCAGTTTTAGTCCCGACGGCAAATATATCGCTACGGCATCAAGGGACAATACAGCCCGGTTGTGGGATTTAACAGGCAAGCTGATAC
>NZ_JAUBSX010000030.1:10797-82177 GCF_036704885.1 Microcoleus sp. F4-D5
CAGAATTTAAAGGACATCAAGATGGGGTATCGAGTGTCAGTTTTAGTCCTGACGGCAAATACATCGCTACGGCATCATGGGACAATACAGCCCGGTTGTGGGATTTAACAGGCAAGCTGATACCAGAATTTAAAGGACATCAAGATGGGGTATCGAGTGTCAGTTTTAGTCCTGACGGCAAATACATCGCTACGGCATCAGAGGACAAAACAGCCCGGTTGTGGGATATCAAAGGCAAGTGGATACAAGAATTTAAAGGACATCAAGATGCGGTATTGAGTGTCAGTTTTAGTCCCGACGGCAAATACATCGCTACGGCGTCACAAGACAAAACAGCCCGGTTGTGGGATTTAACAGGCAAGCTGATACAAGAATTTCAAGGACATCAAAGTTGGGTATCGAGTGTCAGTTTTAGTTCCGACGGCAAATACATCGCTACGGCATCAGAGGACAATACAGCAAGGTTGTGGGATTTAACAGGCAAGCTGATACAAGAATTTCAAGGACATCAAAGTTGGGTATCGAGTGTCAGTTTTAGTCCCGACGGCAAATACATCGCTACGGCATCAGAGGACAAAACAGCGCGATTGTGGGATTTAACAGGCAAGTTAATACAAGAATTTAAAGGACATCAACGTAGGGTATCGAGTGTCAGTTTTAGTCCTGACGGCAAATACATTGCTACGGCATCATCGGACAATACAGCAAGGTTGTGGGATTTAACAGGCAAGCTGATACAGGAATTTAAAGGACATCAAGAGGCGGTATTCAGTGTCAGTTTCAGTCACGACGGCAAATACATCGCTACGGCATCAGGGGACAATACAGCCCGGTTGTGGCAAATCAGAAGTTTAGATGAAATGCTGGTGCAAGGCTGCGATTGGCTGCACGACTATTTGCAGAATAATGCTGATGAAAGCGATAAACACCTCTGCGATGAGATTAGTGCTCAGAAAAAATGATTTGCCAATCAGTCGGTAGGTACAAATAAACCGGTGCGGTGTAACAGAATGTAAAACTCCCGTAACTTTTGCGATTCCTGCGTTTGATATCAAATCCGGTAGCATCGGAATTAATATTACCCACAGCCAGGACACCGCCAGTGCCTTTCGTCGTTTCAACTTAAGCTTTTTGTCCGCCAGTCCTCTCGCCCACCCGGCAGTCCGCCAGGGAATGAATTCCCTGTCTAATAGCGAAAGTCCTCTCAAAGAGGACTGAATCATTCATTAGTCCTCTTTGAGAGGACTTTCGCTTTGAGGCAGGGGTTTCAACCCCTGTCGGACTATCGGTTTAACGTTAAGTTGACTTAACAGAATTCTGGCAACCAAACCAGCCTATCTTCGGCAATTCCCCTATAGCAGCCGCCAAATGTGCTAACGTACAATCAAAAATCCCCCAATTTCAACTATCGCGAGACAGATAACCGTGTTCGCTCAAGCACCTCCCACTCCCAATTACAAATGGTTTAGCTGCATTTCTAGCACTGTGTTCGCCGCACTGTGCCTGTTGCCCATTTTCAGCGCTGCGGGATACGCCCAAACTCCCCAAAATAGACCGATCAAAATCGGCGTGGTGCAGCGGTTTGGCACCAAAGCAACCGACAAACTGACGCTGAAAGCATTACCGGGCGACAGCTTAACTTTGCGTTACAAAACTCCTCAAGGCATAGAAACCAAAACTGCTGCTAGCGTCAAGTTAGAAATAGCCCCGAAACCGCTGGAATCGCCCTTAGTAGAAGAACGAGTGGTACTCAGTTCTCACCGCAGTTTTGAGAGTGCGGAAGACAGCGCCAATCAGTGGCGCGCCCAGGGAATAGAAGTAGAAATTGCTCAACCTTTGCGCTGGCAAGTTTGGGCGAAAAGAGATACTTACAACTCTCCTTTGGTGCGGCGCTGGCTGTTGCAAAGTTTGCAAGCTCAAGGTAACAAAACAGCTTTTTTGGATTCCAAAGTTATTAAACAAATACCCCAGGCATTTTGGGTTTTAAACGGCTTTCGTTTCAACCGCAATGAGTTGGATGTGACGGCCGGGAAAAATGTAATTGAGGTATTGGAACAAACTACCCAAGAGGCGACAGCTACTGAACCGGAAAAAGCTATTCAACAAACTCGCCGTTATGGCGGCAGTTTGCGCCTGCAAAAAAATGCTTACGGCACTTATACTTTGGTGAATGAAGTGCTGACGGAAACTTATTTGCGGGGTGTTGTTCCTCACGAAATTGGAGCTTTTTCGCCTTACGCTGCGATTGTCGCTCAAACTATTTTGGCCAGAACCTACGCCCTGAGAAATTTGCGCCGGTTTGCTGTGGATAATTATGAGTTGTGCGCTGATGTTAACTGCCAAGTTTATCACGGTTTGACGGAGGTTTACCCGCAAAGCGATAAGGCGATCGCCCAAACGAGCGGTTTGGTGCTAACTTATCAAAATCAGCTAGTAGACGCGCTCTATTCCGCATCTAGCGGCGGCGTGACAGCCTCTTTTAACGATGTGTGGCACGGCCCGGAACGTCCGTATTTGCGATCGATCGTCGATTCCCCTAACAATGTATGGGATTTGTCCAAGCAGAGTTTGTCTGACGAAAACAATTTCCGCCGCTTTATCAGTTTGGAAAAAGGGTTTAATGAAGAAAAAGAAGACACTTTTCGGTGGCGCGAACCCGCTTCTTTGACGGCGATTGGTGGATTTCTCAAACAGTACCTTCAGAAGAAACAGCACCCGCTGGCTAATTTGAAAACTGTCACTCAGGTGGAAGTGGTGGAAAGGTCGCCCGCAGGTCGAGTTTTGAAAATGAAGGTTCAAACTGACTTGGGCCCGATCGATATCGACAAAGACGAGATTCGCAATGCTTTTTACCCGCCGATCAGCACGCTTTTTTACCTAGAACCAATTTACAATCCCGACAAAACTCTCAACGGTTACGCTTTTGTGGGAGGCGGTTTCGGGCACGGAGTGGGGATGAGTCAGACTGGTTCTTACAATTTGGCTAATTTGGGCTGGAACGGATCTCAAATTCTGAGCTTTTATTTTCCCGGCGCTCAAGTTGTGCCGCTCAGCGATGCCATTACATTTTGGGGCCAATAAATAAAATTAAACTCCCAAAATTGAGTGAGGACTTGCGTAAAAAATATCGAATGCAAGCAGGAGCAATGCAATCTCAATCCGGGATTTTTGGGTATTTTTAGCACAAGTCCTAAAATTTTGAGATTTTAGATTTTCGATTCTAGACTGGTTTTACGAGTCAGCTAAAATCTGCGATCTAAAATCTCAAATTATTCGGTCAGCTATCGCCTCAAACAGCTATTAATCAATAGCTTGGAGTTAGACGAGATTGCTGACTGCCCCGATTTTAGTAGAGCTCTTCTTCTTTGTGAGTTTCTATGGTGCAGTCAGACGTGGGATAGGCGACGCAGGTGAGAACCATTCCGGCCTCGATTTGGTCGTCGTCCAAGAAAGATTGGTCGGATTGGTCAACTGTGCCTGATATGATTTTGCCGGCGCAGGTGGAGCAAGCACCAGCGCGACAAGAGTAGGGGAGGTCGAGTCCTGCTTCTTCCGCAGCATCGAGAATGTAAGTATCTTCATCAACGTCAATGGTCTGGTTAAGTCCTTCGGCTTCGCTGACGAGGGTAACTTTGTAAGTTGCCATGCACTAATCCTCTCAAAAATTCAACAAAATTTATAATTTTTCCTAATGCAACCTTCAAGGCTCTATTAGCTTTGAGGTTAGGTCTTAGGTTCGTTCCCTCTATGATAGTAGGGGAAAGAAGCAAGGTTGCAACACTCATTTACCAAAAATTTGAATGGGATTAGTTATAACTTTTTCTAATTTCATCTTGATTGCTTATACCTATGTGGGGTTCAGCGGTGGGATACTGTTGCTGCCGGACTTGCGCCAAATCACCCGGCTGTTGGGAAAAATCCTGTTTTGAGTCGCTAAATACACCCAAAAACCCGCTTTTTGGTTTGCGGTACGCCGATCGAGTTTCTGCAATACTTGCTGCAAGGCAAGTCCCAGCAGGCGGTGAAATGTATAGTTAGATCGCATTCAGACTTGGGTGTTAAAGGCTCGATCGAATAAATCGCACCACAACCACAGTTTAAAATCTGGGCGATGGCAACCTCAACCATTGCACCGCAAGTCTGTAACTATCTAAAATGTCGCATCTAAAATCCCATGACCAATATTGATACTCGCTTTGGTTTTTCAGTTAATTCTCCAATTCGCGTGGGGATTGTGGGTACTGGTTTTGCCGCTAAGTTGAGGGCCGAGACGGTTCAAGCTAATGGGCGATCGCACTTAGTAGCGATTGCTGGCCGCAACCCGGAGAAAACCGCAGCATTTTGTCAGGGATTCGGGGCCGAAGCTGCTGTTTCTTGGCGCAAGCTGGTAGAAAGAGACGATTTAGATTTGGTAATCGTCTGTACGGTGAACCGGGATCACGGGGCGATCGTCCTGGCGGCCTTAGAAAATGACAAGCACGTTGTGGTCGAATATCCTCTATCTTTAGAAGTATCTGAGGCCGAAAGGGCGATCGAACTTGCCGCCCAAAAGCAAAAACTCCTCCACATCGAACACATCGAACTGTTAGGCGGTTTGCACCTAGCAATCAAAGAATCTTTGCCCTTAATCGGTAAAGTGTTTTACGCCCGCTACCTGACTGTTAATCCTCAACATCCAGCCCCGCAGCGGTGGACTTATCAACATTCCCTCTTTGGATTTCCGTTAGTTGGTGCAATTTCGCGACTGCACCGATTTACCGATTTATTCGGGGAAGTCACAAGCGTTAACTGTCAAGCTCAATTTTGGGACACTCAGCCGGATTTGTACAAAGCTTGTTTGTGCAATGCACAGTTGCGCTTTGCCAATGGCCTTGTTGCTGAAGCTGTTTACGGAAAAGGAGAGACTTTTTGGCAGTCTGAAAACATTTTTACAATTTACGGAGAAGAAGGAACGCTGATTTTCACTCCAGAATCCGGTCAATTAATTCAGGGAGACAACCGGCAAACCATCAAAGTAGGAACGCGGCGCGGTTTGTTTGCTAAAGACACCGATATGGTGTTGGAACATTTGTTAAACGGTACGCCTTTGTACGTGAATAATGCCAGTAGTTTGTACGCTTTGAAGGTGGGAGATGCTGCGAGGCGATCGAGCGAAACTAGGCAAAATGTAGCCATTAGCAATTCATAAATATAATTTATCTACAGACTCTACGGGTGCGGAGTCCGCACCTTACTAATTTTAAGTTGATTGTGTAATGCTGATATATCGAGGTTGACTTTTTATGCGATCGATCCAAGTTTGAATTGCTGGAAATCTGGTTAAATCAAATCCGCCTTCGCCCGCAACATGAGTGTAAGCAAATAAACCGATGTCAGCAATCGTATAAAAATCACCAACAAAAAAGTCATGTTTTTCTAAATGCTGTTCCATCACCCCCAAAGCAGCATAACCGGGTGCTTGTTTTTGTTGCAGTGCTTCTCGATATTCTTCAGCTTTTCCTGTCATGTACCAAAACCGAGAAGTCGCAATAAAAGGTTCGTGGCTGTATTGTTCAAAAAATAACCACTGCATGACTTGAGCTCGTTCAAATTTCTCAGTCGGGAAAAACTTAGTACCTTCGCTCAAATAAAATATAATCGCATTGGATTCAAAGAGAAATTGATCCGGTTCTATTTCTAAAACAGGAATACGCCCATTAGGGTTTTTGACTAAAAATTCAGGAGTTCGACTTTCTCCTTTGAGAATATCAATTTCGATCCTAGCGAACGAAATATTCAGTTGATTTAAAAGCAAGCGGACTTTGTAGCAATTCCCAGAAAGCGAATATTCGTATAGTTTCAACATAAGCACTTGTTTAGATCGCAGAGAACACAAAACACGCAGAGTTAACAAACAAAGAGAAGTTCACAAGTTATTATTGTAGCATTTGCGAGTAAGAGCAGCTTTGCTACTTTCATAACTAATATGGGTAAGGTGCGCCACAGAACACCTAAACTCATCGAAATTGGAGATTCCCTGAAATTATACTGGAAAATTTCTCTCTAAAATGCGGAAACTATCGGCTTAACTTACGCAGTCATGGACGCACGCTTCCAAACAAGCGGTTTCTCGCTGTCACGTTTGAGCTAATACAAGCAAATTACATCAAACAACCGGGTTTTTGCATCTATGACTGTTACGGTTTTTGGGGCGTAGTTGGATTCAGCTTGACACTACCAGCAACCAGAGTCGCTGTCCTAGATTTAGACCTGATTTTTGTTGGTTCGGGACGCGGATTAGTAGCAGCTATACTAGCAGGAGTTACTCTGGGGTTCACCCATCAACCCGTTCCCTAAGAACAGCAATTTAGGAGTTGATTGGCTGTCGGATTTGAGTGTTTTGGGATTTTCGGTACTATCGGCTTGGGCAATGCAGCAAGTACCTGCTGCCCACGGTTCTGTGGTGTTAAGATTTTTGCCTTTAGCAACAGCGATAGCGCGGGTTTTGCGATCGCGCGATCGCCCTGATTTCACTTTTTGGATGGCTAGTATTTTCGGTAACACAACGGTTGTCTGTTTTGGATTAGCGGTGCGGGACACCTTCAACCGGCAGATTTAGCTTTGTTTGGATCTGTAATTGCTGCGGCTGTTGCCTCTGCTGAAGGTGGGGAATTAGCTAAAGCTAAGGTTTGAGGTGGATGGCAAGTTATCAGTTGGGCGTTAGTGATTGTCACTAATTTCGAGATTTTACTAACAATATTTGTTGTTTAAACTAAGCTATAATAACTGCATTTATCGCATAGTTGTGTTTTGCATATTTCAATTTATTCAATCAATTTTTAGCGTTTTTTGCTGGTTTAGGCATAATATTTAGTAATTTTAATATAGTTCAATTCAGTTATTTCTGCCATTTTTGACGCTCATTGTTGCGGTAATTTTGCTTGGTGAAACTGGGGAGCCGATCGCCCTAGTCACGACCTGTTTGGTTGTTGCTAGCCTAACTGTGGGTAAAAAAGCATCAATTAAGCGGGCAGCAGATTTGTGAGGCGATCGAGTCTATCTAACGATAGATGTAAAGCGCGGAGTATTTCTATTCAATACTATTAATAAAATTATAGGAAAATAGTAATGTTAGATATTGATGAAATGAGTTCAAAAGAAATAGACGAGCTGCTCTACAAAGTAGGGTAAGGTCATCTTGGCTGCATACACGAAGGCAAACCCTACGTGATGCCAATGAATTATTATCTCGAAGATTCGGACATCTACCTGTTTACCACCGAAGGCATGAAGACTAATGACACAGACGCGAATCCAGAAATCTGCCTGCTGGTTGAAGAAATACACGATCGGCTTTATTGGCGCAGCGCGATCGTAAATGGTCGAGCCGCGCGCCTCACTCTTGAGGAAGATATCGATCGGGCAATGCACTCGATCGAAGATCGCAATCCAACGCTGTCACCTGCGATCGCACCTAGATTGATGCTCGGGGACTTTCAGAAGCGATCGCCCTCTACCGCATCCACGCCAGTGAAATGAGCGGACGCACGACAGATGGAGTCAGTAGTCGGTAAGAAGCGAGATCCCTCAAACGTTGAGAATCTTGAGGGAAACCCCATTCTCTTAGGTCGAGAGTTTACAATAATGAATCCATGGCTTTGATTCTTTTTACTATTTTTTCACAACGAATCCTATGACAAACAAAATTAAGATAAACAAATCTGTGCCGCGCGAGCGATGGGGTGAATTTTTCGATCAGTTTTCAGATGGTAATCGCGGGCGGCATATTGCCATCGAAATCATCAATTCAGAACTCGGTGATGCAGAACTGATTAAGAACGCACCATTGATGGCGATGGTTTACGATCCCCCTGGAAAGGGAGATGATTTGGTGATTGAAGTGGGTAAAGATGTGGTGACTTACGCTCACACGATCGATTCACCAACTGAAATTTTAACGGCACAGGACTCAAACGGCGTGATGATGGCGCTTCGGATTAGTGACGCTGCTGGGACACAAACATTGATCAAGCTACAAGCTAGTTGAGCTAGAAGTTGAATAATGCTGAGTTTAGTTGATTTCAGTACCAATGTTTCGTGGCACACACTCAATAGCCCACAGAAGTTAATATGTCTGAAATTCAAAACAAAGTAGCAATCATCACCGGAGCCAGCAGTGGGTTAGGTGAGGCAACCGCGAGGCGACTTGCTGCTAGTGGAGCCAAACTAATGTTAGCTGCCCGCCGCGAAGATAGGCTCAAACAACTTGTTGCCCCGATCGCCCAATCAGGGGGAAGAGCAACCTACCAAGTGACAGATGCGGCAGATTGTGCACAGGTGGAAGCCTTGGCGCAAAAAACTTTGAGTACCTGTGGCCGCATCGACGTACTCGTAAATAATGCCGGCTTGATGCGGCTCTCTCCCCTCGACCAAGTAAAGGTGGAGGAGTGGGATCGGACGATCGATGTCAACATCAAGGGCGTTCTGTACGGGATGGCTGCCCTGTTGCCAACTGTGCGCCAGCAAAAGTCTGGTCACGTCATTAACCTATCTTCTGTGGCCGGACATAAGGTGTTTTCGGGGTCAGCGGTCTACTGTGCTACCAAGTACGCAGTGCGAGCGATCTCTGAAGGGCTGCGGCTAGAGTCAAACGGTGAAATCCGTTCGACTAATATCTCACCAAGAGCCGTTGCTACTGAGTTGACCGACACGATTGACGATCGAGATACAGCAGCGAGAATGAACTTTATGCGATCGCCATTGATGCAGATGCCATTGCCCGTGCGATCGCCCATGCCATTGAGCAGCCCGGTGATGTTGATATAAATGAAACGATCGTGCGTCCGACTCGTCAACGTCAAACACTTTAAAGTCAGAGGAGAATATCATGAAACAGCGAAAACTCGGCAATCAAGGATTACTGGTATCGGAACTAGGACTCGGCTGTATGGGGATGTCCGAGTTCTACGGCACAGCCGATGAGTCAGAAGCGATCGCCACCATTCATCGCGCCTTAGAGCTAGGCGTGACTTTGCTCGACACGGCTGATATGTATGGTATCGGTCACAATGAGGAGTTGGTTGGCAAAGCAATTAAAGGGCATCGCGATCGAGTCATCATCGCCACCAAGTTTGGCAATGTACGCGGTAGCGACGGCAGCTTTCTAGGCGTGAATGGCAAACCCGAATATGTCCGCTCTTGCTGCGATGCCAGTCTCAAGCGTCTGGGCGTAGATGCGATCGATCTTTACTACCAGCACCGAGTCGATCCAAACACTCCCATCGAAGAAACCGTAGGTGCAATGGCGCAGCTCGTCCAAGCGGGGAAAGTTCGCTACCTTGGGCTTTCCGAAGCCGCGAGCGCCACGATCCGCCGCGCCCATGCAGTGCATCCTATTTCGGCACTCCAGACTGAATATTCGCTCTGGAGCCGCGAGCCTGAAGCCGAGATTTTGCCCACCTGTCGAGAGTTAGGGATTGGATTTGTGCCTTATAGCCCTCTGGGGCGCGGGTTTCTCACAGGCAAAATCAAGAGCCTCGACACGCTATCTGAGGGAGACTATCGCGCACAACGATCTCCTCGCTTTCAAGACGATAATCTCCAGCAAAATCTGCAGCTAGTCGAGCAGATTGAGCAGATGGCTGCAGCTAAGGGCATCAAAGCTGGACAGTTGGCACTGGCTTGGGTTTTAGCGCAGGGCGAAGACATTGTGCCGATTCCAGGCACCAAACGCCGCACCTATTTAGAAGAAAACATTGCCGCAGCCGCTGTGACGCTGACTGCAGCAGAACTAGACCAGCTCGGGAAAGCGCTACCATTAGGAATTGCCGCGGGCGATCGCTACCCCGATATGAGCAGCGTCAATCTTTAGGAATTAGCGCGAGTAAAGTATGAGGCGTTGCTGATTAACGGTACGAACCAAATTTTTTCGGAAGTTACAAAACTCACCCGACTTGGCTGATGGCAATTCGGAACTATTGAATTGAGCCCTGTATTAAGCAACGCCAAGTATTCTTAACTATGGCTAAATTTTTGATTCAGGAGCGATCGATCGTGTCAAAAATTTTGGTTTGGGGAACACCCGTCAGTACCTACAGCAGATTGCAAGTAGATAGAGTACACTCGTGTCAGTACACAAACAGGTAAAATCAAACTTTACTCAATCGCATGAGCGATAAAAAGTAGTCAAAGCCTACGAGTCAGAAAATACATCAATTGAAAATTAGTCGCGCAATTTGATGTGAGTAAAGCTTTTGTACACAGACTACTGAAACAAAATCAAATAAAAGGTTATGTACAACCAGAAAAATAAGGTGGCACGATGAAAAGTGAGTTAGACGGATACTCGGCTCAACTTGCTCAGATAGTGACAAATATCCAGATACCACCCGCTCGGAATACCGTGAATACTTATGCAACTTCATGTAAATTTGGTATTACTTTTAGAGGATGATGGATGATTGGGAAGACTAACATAGAGTTTGAGATACCCGACTTCTTTCCTCGTCCCCGGCTCTGCCTGGGGACACAGACAAGCGAGGCTGTGCCTCTTGTGCAGCCCAGACAAGCGAGGCAGAGCCTCTAGATATGGGTTCCCAGGCAGAGCCTGGAAACCAGCTAAATTGTAGGGACAGGGCACGGCGCCGTGTCCTGACTTAGATATCCTAGTTTCTAGCCGCCCCAAACTTTCTTTAAAACCTCTTGAGGAGAGATGTCTGCCATTTTGCCAGTAGGAGATTTAATGCCCAAAAATCGATCGCTCTTTGGCAGCAATTTCGCCGGTTCAGTCGGGCCGAACAAAGCTATTGTATAAGTTTGAACCGCCACAGCTAAGTGCATCGGCGCACTGTCAGTACATATCATCAAATTAGCAGCAGCAATAGTGGCCGCCAACTTGCCGACATCATCAGGCGAGATCACTTTTACCTTGGGACATAACTCGACTAACTTTGTCACGAAGTCTGCATCTTCGGGGCCTTTCACAACAACAACAGGCAAATTCGGCTGCCGCTGCTGACAGTCTTCGATGATTTGCTTCCAGTTGTCTGTAGGGTAAATTTTGTCAATACCTTTAGACACAGCTAATTGACTGGAACCGCCGTGAATGAGAATGTAACCGCTCTCTTTGATTCCCAACCGCTGCTGTTCGGCTTCCGCCCACTGAATGTCCTGTTTTGGTACATTAATTGCCAGCGGCGGACAAGGATTTTTAATGTTGAATCCTTGCAACAAATCGTGGTACATTGAAGCCGCGTACTGTTCAGTTTTCAGCGGTACGGCAGCGGTGAGAAATCGAGCGCCGTTGGTTCCGGAATAGCCAACTCTCTGCGGAATGCCAGTCAGCCACAGCAGAAGTCCTACAGTCCAACGCTGGCCGAGGGAAATCACTGCTTCGTATTCGCGATCGCGAATTACGCCCAGTAAATTGCCCAAATCTGCCAGAGCGTTGCGGTCTTTGAAATTGTACGTCAAGACTTCTTTGACGGACTTGCAGACTCGGTAAGCGCCCTTCGCCCTCGGTTCCACGATGACATCAATTTGCGCCTCTGGATAAGACTGCTTGAGGTCATCGAGGGTGGGGAAAAATAAAATTTGGTCGCCAATCCCGCCTGGGACAAGTGCTAGTATTCGCATCATAAACGATCGGCTATTATCTATCGAGGTAGCTCTGTGCGATCGGCCTTCAGCTATCAGCTTATAGTATTTCTAGACATTAAAAGCTACTGGCTGACAGCTAAACAACTGACCCAAAAGTACAGGACGCTCTTAATATATACCTAGTTGGGTTAAGAACGGTTAGTTAATGCACTTATTAATTCCTGCGGCGGGTTCGGGGCGACGGATGGGGAGTCAGCGGAACAAACTGCTGCTGACTTTGCTGGGAAAACCTTTGCTGAGTTGGACTTTGGCTGCGGCTGAAGCTTCGCAGCACATTAGCTGGATTGGCATTATGGGCCAGCCAGACGATTTTCCTGATTTTAAAGCAATTCTGAGCGATTTATCTTTGGTTAAGCCCGTGGAACTGATTAAAGGAGGCGCCACCAGGCAAGAGTCAGTTTACAACGGTTTGCAGGCTTTGCCGCCCAATGCCGATCGAGTGTTGATTCACGACGGCGCGAGGTGTTTGGCAACTGCTGAATTGTTCGATCGATCGGCAGAGGCCCTCTTGACCTGTCCGGGCTTGATTGTAGCCGTCCCGGTCAAGGATACGATTAAGGTCGTAGATGAGCGTCGGATCGTGCGAGACACCCCTGAAAGAAGCAATTTGTGGGCAGCCCAGACTCCCCAAGGATTTGAAGTGAAATTGTTAAAGCAGTGTCACCAACAAGGGCGACAGAAAGGTTGGGAAGTTACCGACGATGCGGCTTTGTTTGAAAAATGCGGTTTACCAGTGCAAATTGTGGAGGGAGAAGAGACGAATTTGAAAGTCACAACACCCGTTGATTTAGCACTAGCGGAATTTATTTTGCGGCAGAGAACAGAGCAGAGTAAATAGAATTTGTTGAGTATTTTTAATAACGGCAAAGATGCCCGTTCCACAATCAAAAATTTGTTAGTTGTGGCACAGGCATCTTGCCCGTTCAATAATAATTTGTTAGTTGTGGAACAAGCATCTTGCCTGTTCAATAATAATTTGTTAGTTGTGGAACAGGCCGAAGAGCCCGTTCAATAATAATTTGTTAGTTGTGGAACAGGCCGAAGAGCCCGTTCAATAATAATTTGTTAGTTGTGGCACAGGCATCTTGCCTGTTCCTTATGTTATCTTAGAAATATCATATCTGGAAGTAAACATATGATTTCTGTTGCGCCGATCGCACCTCCGTTACTCATAGGCGAAAAGCGAGTATTGTTGAGAAATATTACTTGGCAGGGTTATCAACAACTGCTACAGATTTTAGGCGATAACCGAGCGGCTACATTGATATTCGATCGGGGGATTTTAGAAATTACCATGCCTTTAGAAGAACACGAATTTTCAGCACGCTTAATCGAACGACTGATTATTATTTTGGCTGTAGAGCTAGGTTTAAAAATCAAAACAATGGGTTCGACAACCCTGGATCGATCGGACTTAGAGCGCGGTGCAGAACCAGATAATGCCTATTACATCCAAAATCAGCCCCTCGTCGCCGGTCGTACAGTAGATCTAGCCACAGATCCGCCACCCGATTTAGTCGTAGAAATAGATATCACCCATACCGATATTGATAAGCCAGCTCTCTATGCCAGTATGGGAGTACCCGAGTTTTGGCGGTACAATGGTAGAGAATGGCGAATTTATAAGCTAGAGAACGATGAGTATTTGGAAGTATCGGTCAGCCCCACTTTTGCGATACTTCCCAAGGAAAAGCTCTACGAATTCTTGGCAACAGCGCAGCTAGATGAAGTAGAAGCGGAGGTTAATTTCCGCAACTGGGTGAGAGATATGACGAAATCTAACTAGGGAATTGGGCATTAGCGGCCGCCAAATTACGAGCTTCATCATACCGTATTTTCAAGAGAGAAGTTTCCTGTTTCGTTAGTAAGGGCTTGCTGTTGGTCTGACGATAATTTCGCTAACATCAACATCGTCAGGTTGTTCGATCGCAAATACAATCGATCGCGCGATCGCAGCAGCAGGAATAGCTATTTTGCGAAATTCTTGCATTCCCGATCTTGCAGTTTCATCAGTGATGCTCTCGGCTAACTCAGACTCCGTTACTCCAGGAGAAATCACCGTCACCCGAATGTCGCCCCCAACTTCTTGTCTCAAGCCTTCTGAGATGGCTCTAACGGCGAATTTAGTAGCACAGTAAACAGCAGCAGTAGGAGAAACCGCGTGTCCGCCGATCGAGGAAAGATTAATAATCTGACCAGATTTTTGTGCTTTCATGACAGGAAGTGCCGCCGCGATGCCGTACAAAACACCTTTGATATTGACATCAATCATGCGATCCCATTCCTCAACTTTCAGTTGTTCGAGTGCAGATAGGGGCATGACTCCAGCATTGTTAATCAGGACATCTACGCGATCGAACTTACTTTGGGCAAATTGAACGATCGCCTCCATTTGACTGCGTTGCGTCACATCTAGAGCCTGGTATTCGACTGTTCCACCCTCGGTGTAAATGTCCTTGGCGATCGCTTCTAGGCGATCGGTGCGACGTGCGCCTAAAACCACTCGCGCGCCGTTTTTAGCAAGCAATTTAGCAGTGGCTTCACCAATTCCGCTACTCGCTCCAGTGATGATAATGACCTTTCCATTTAAGTTTGACATTGATATCTCCTATTTTTGTGATGTTACTGGGAATTTGATGTTATTTTCCTGAAACAACTCTTTGAGAGTTCCTGCCGCAATCAAGGCGCGGGGGAAACCGGAAGTCACTGTGGTGATATAAATAACTTCCATCAGCTCTTCCGGCGTAGCACCGTAATTCAAGGCATATTGAGCGTGAACTTTGAATTGCGGCATTGTGCCTTGTGCCGCAAACCCTGCAAGTGATATAAGCTGGCGGGTTTTATTATCAAGCACCTCACGAGCCCAGATATCGCCTAGGGAATATTTGAGCGTCATGTCGGCAAGTTCTGGGAAATCTTTTTGAAGCTGAACAAAATGCGGCGGCAAACCTTTTCCACCTGACAAACTATTCAGAACTTTTTCGCCCCGATCTTGGCGTGTGATTGTTTCAGAAGGTTGTAGAACTGTTTCTGGCGATCGGGTAGGTGAAACCATAAATATTGATCCCGCTACGGTGAAAGTTAAAAATTGCTTGTTCATGATTTTGCCTCGCTTATAGATTTGCTAACATTTTCCTTCAAGCGAGGTTGATTTTAATTAAAGAAACATATTGCAGTGCAACAGCTTTAGCCCCGATCGCTTCGATCGCACATACAACACTTTTGGCTTCTTCATCGCTGTTGCGATCGGTCACGATCGCATCGACCCCTTTCTTGGCCCGACTCAACGCGGTATTTTTGCCAAGCCCTCTGCTCGCCCCTGTTACCAATGCGATTTTTGTCTTCTCTTCGGTCATTGCCTTATCCTTTTACTGTTTTATTCGCCTGCCTTCATAGTATGAGTAAGAGCAAGAATCCTAAATACACAGACCTCGCACTTTATTGCCTAATCCTCCAAACCCAGATTTCCCGAACCGATAAAGATGCTCTATAATGCAAAAGAGAATGGTTAAATCAATCAAAAACTAGCATGGCGATTGAAAAGGTCAACCAAGCAATCAACCAAAATGCGATCGGCGATCGGTGTAAAGAATTGGCGGCATTAGTAACCAGGCACACCGACGGCAAGGGGAACGGTTTTCATAAAACAGCTATAGATAAGCTGGAATTTACGCGAGAATCTGCTGTTCCCGCCGCACTGTACGGTATCTATCAACCTATTTTCTGCATTGTCGTTCAGGGCAAAAAAGAAGCGTTGCTGGGTGATGAAACTTATCGTTATGGTGAGGCTCAATATCTTGCGATATCAGTTGATTTACCTCTGAGTGGATTTGTTGTAGAGGCCACTCCAGACAAGCCGTATTTAGGATTCAAGCTGAATTTAGACCCACGCCAACTCTGCGATATTATCACTGCCCAAACCAAGCCAAGCGCCAGCAAGAAAGAAAACTCTGTCAGAGGTTTGTTTGTCAGCAATGCCGATGCACCATTGCTCGATTGCGCCCTCAGACTGACACGACTTTTGGATACGCCGCAGGATATCCCGATGCTGGCACCGATGATTATCCGCGAAATCTATTATCGTCTTTTAATGGGTGAGCAAGGCGAAGCTGTCCGCCAAATCGCAACATCTGGCAGCAATATGCAGCGCATCGCTGAGGTGCTCAAACTGATTAAAACTGATTTTGCAAAACCGATGCGGGTTGAGGATTTGGCAGGAAAAGCCAAAATGTCTCCTTCATCTTTCCATTACCATTTCAAGGAAGTGACATCGATGAGTCCACTTCAATATCAAAAGCAATTAAGACTATTAGAAGCACGTCGCCTGATGCTTGCCGAAAACTTCGATGCGGCAAATGCTGCCTATCAGGTGGGTTATGAAAGCCCCTCACAGTTCAGCCGCGAATATTCTCGTATGTTTGGTGCACCGCCGATCCGGGATATTGAGCGTTTGCGTACTGCTTGAGCGTAACTGTTTCGACTATATTGGTTTTGTTCGGTTAATACAAGTGGAGGATGAAACGAATGCAATATAGCGGTAAATGGCGGATCGCAGAGATGGAACTGTGGGATAGTGATTACTTAGACATGGAAGTTGAAGCCTATATTGAGATTGAACCCACAGGTTCGGGAGAATTTCAATTCGGTTTAGTATCAGGTCAAATTGACGGCGAAGTGGTAAAAGATCGAGATGATGAGCGATTCGAGTTTACATGGGATGGCAATGACGAATGTGAGCCTGCATCTGGTAGCGGTTGGCTGAGATTAAAGGGTAAAAATTCACTAGACGGTCGAATCAAATTCCACCAAGGCGACAGTTCTAGTCTTGTTGCAAAACGCATGAAATAGGCAATCAGCGATCGTACTATTGCTGATGCGAATTTTTTTAAACCGCAGATGAAAGCAGATAAACGCACATACAATCCCATCCGCGTTCATCTGTGTTCATCTGCCGATATCTGCGGTAACAAAATCCCAATCTCACCAATAACCAATAACAACTGACTTAAGTTAATCATGAAGGATTAATCGGAAAATCGCCCTCACTATCAACCTCTGCGGCACTTTTAACTAAATCCAAAAACGCAAACACGGCCGGAATCAACAACCCATCCCTCAAAACAGCCACCCCAATTACCCTTTCAAAATCGGCAGGCAAACTGCAAACTTTCACCGAAGTAGGTATCGGTTCCGCAGCCAAACGGGGAAGAATTGCTGTACCCAAACCTTGCATCACCATACTGACAATCGTTGAATCTTCGCTGAGTTCGTAAGCGATATTTAAGGGAAACCCCGAAGTTGTCAAATATTTTCGCAGCGGTACAGAACAAGAATTTTCGACCGGCTGCAAAATCAACGGATAAGCCGCTAATTCTTTCCAGGTAATCTTAGCACTTGACAATTTGGCAGTTGGCGGCAGCAACACAACATATTTATCCCGCAAAATTTCTCTAGTTTCAAATTCATGGGAGATGGGAAGAGAGACAAAACCGATGTCTGCTTTGCCCGATCGCAAAGCCTCTTCCACAGCTTGCGTATAATAAACTTCGGTAATACTGACCGCAATTTTGGGAAAGCAACTGCGAAATTTTGCAATAATACCCGGTAGGATATGAGTTGCGACACTCCGAAAAGTAACTATCCGTACCTGGCCTCCCTGCAAACCTTTTTCTAAATCCGCTTCTTTTACCATCATTTCTAAGGCGCGGGCTATTTGACGCCCGTGATTCACTACCCTTTCCCCCACCGGCGTCAGTTGAGCACCGTGTCGCCCCCGGTGGAACAGTTGAACTCCCAATTCTGTTTCTAAAGACGCGATGGCGTGGCTGACTGCGGACTGGGACAGTTCCAATTGCAAAGCCGCCTCGCTAAAGTTTTCACAGTCTGCTACTGCTAGCAAAGCCTGAATTTGAGAGAGTTTCATCCGCCGCGTATTGATTTCGTTCATAGCGTGTGTGCCAGTAGTACCCAAATTGTCACAATGGCTTCTATCAATCTATCGATTTTATTCATATAACCTATGCAAGCAATGCTTTGATTGTCAATTGCCGCAGAGTTAAGGTTAATTTATCAGGTAACAGATAGACTTCAACAAAAGTTGCAGGACAACAATATTAGGCGGTAATTGTCATGACAATATTGCATTTTTAAGCTATTGTCGGTCATTTTATGGATGCAATTTTTGTAGAAATTATAATTTCAAGGTGTGGGCTATGTCTACTTGCAGAAATCCGACCGATACCCCAACAATGAAAGTTGTTTCGATTGCCGATCGAGCTAAACCATCGGAAAAACATCTAGGACGATCTGTCTTTTGGGTGATGAATCAAATTTGGCAGTTTTTTTTCGCGGCCGACGGCCCCGACGAGCTGAGAATTTGGCAGACCTCAGATAATGATGGTAACACTTGGTGGCACGGTTGCGATCGAGCTACAGGTCGCTCGATCTACGCCGCAACTGACGATGAAATGCGCGATTGGATCGCTCGGCGTTACTGCCAATAGTCGATTGTCGGTTGTGTGGAAATGAAGTGAAATACAGTCTTCGATTAGCAATTTCCAATTAGCAATTTCCAATTACCAATTCCCAATTACCAAGTAGGAGATGCTATGCTTCAAATATCTTCCGAGTTGGCAGCGCCCGTTAGCGGAACCCTCGAAGAGGATCGCATTATGTTGATGGAAAACGAGGTATACAGATTGCCTCAAACTCATCGAGAAATTCAAGTTTTGTCAGGAACTGCTTGGATCACGGTTGACAGACAGGACATCATCTTGCAAAGCCATGAAAAAGCATCGCTTCCACCCAGTAAAAACTTTGCGGTCATCTCCGCACTCAACAATATGCCGCTAATTTTGGCAGTCAGGCAAGACAAAAAACAACTCTGAACTTAGCGATTGAGAAAAAATTCGGCAGGAACGCCCCAAAAAGCTCTATCTTAATAGTTATCACTTAGCTATTGGAGGACTCGATCGGTGTACTGCCGCTCTTACCACTTCAGCTATCTCGCAGCTATAAGTATTGTCTTATCGCCCGCACTCAGCCTGCTGCCAATGTCAGACGCTCGGGCTTATGCCCCAATTATAAATGCGCGGCGCGCCCAAGGGAGCTATCGCGCCCAAGCAACAGACCCCAAAACGCAAGCAGACCAACTCTTTGAAACAGGGGTAAAACAGCACCGCGAGGGTTTGTTTCGAGAAGCAATCGAGACTTTTGAGCAAGTTTTGGCAATTCGCAAGCAACTCGGCGACCAAGCCGGAATCGGAGAAACCCTCAACAATATGGGGGAAGTTTATGGCGAAATGGGTTTGAGGCCCAAAGCTTTGGAAGTTTTGGGGCAAGCTTTAGTCATTCACCGAGAAATCAGCGGAGGGCGTCGTATCGCGCGCACTCTCAATCTCATCGGTTTCGTCAACCGGATTGGGGACAATTTTTCCGAAGCGATGAAACTGCACCAAGAAGCTTTGGAACTTGCCAAAACTGCCAACGACCAAATTGAAATTGGAGAATCCCTCCACAACATCGCCGCCGTGTACGGAGAACAGGCAGATTACGCTAAGGCGATCGAATTTTACCAACAAGCGCGCACGATTCGCACTACCTCCGGCGATCGCCGCGATTTAGGCCGTACCCTCAATAACATGGGCGGCGTCTACTACAACATCGGCGACTTTAATAGAGCGATGGAATTTTACCACCAAGCTTTAGCAATTCGCCGGGAAATCGGAGACAGGGCTGGCGTCGGCCGCCTCCTCAACAACATGGCACTTACCTCTCGCAAACTCGGTAAAGATACTCAAGCGCTGATCTATTTTCAGCAAGCGATACCCATGTTAGAAGCAATCGGCGACAAGACAAGTATCGGACGCTTGCTCAACAATATGGGCGCGATTTATGAAAGTATCGGTCAATATGCTAAAGCTCTTGAATCCTACGAAGGAGCTTTAAAAATTGCCCGTGAGGGCGGTGATAAAGTCGGAGAAACTACAGCGATGGAGGGTATTAAGCGATTGTCTTCCGGTCAGCTTGTGCCGCAATAATTGCTGTGAAGCGCTATAATTTGATTAACATTGCGATCGACGAAAGGTGAAATATGCAAAGCTCCATTCTGCTGGGCAGCGAAGAAGTTGCAAGGCGTGCCCAGAGGCTCTACGACGAGCAAATCCGTCAAGAAGTAGAGCGAGAAGAGAATATCGGCAAAATGGTCATCATTGATATCGAAACAGGCGATTATGCAGTAGACAAAATGGGTTGAGAATCAGCACGGCAGTTGCGGAAAAAGAATCCTAACGGTCGGTTCTTTGGGATTCGGATTGGGTTCAATGTTGCGGCCGCAATCGGTGGATTGATGGAGCGGGTTTCAGAGTGATTTCTGGAATCGTAACGGATAGGCACGCGACGGTTTCTGTACCATTTCGTCTGCCCGATAGACCCGACGTTACAATTGAATTTGTGATAGATACAGGATTTACCGACTTTCTCTGCTTACCTCTGGAAGTTGTATCCATCTTGGGATTGCCTTTTGAGTACAATATGCGTGCGAATCTGGCTGACAATAGCAATGTATTGCTTCCGGTACATACCGCTACGATTCTTTGGACTGCAGAGGAGCGAGATGTTCGCGTACTTGCAACAGGAGCAAGACCGCTACTTGGAACTGCTTTGCTGGATGGATATGAACTGGTTGTGCAGTTTACATAAGGTGGACTGGTTACTATTGAAGAGTTGTAAGTTTTTAATAACTCCCTTAATCAATCTAAGCTATGGATATCCGTACCGAAAAGCCAGAAGATTTAGAGGCAGTGCGCCAAGTTAATATTGCGGCATTCGGGCGAGAAAATGAGGCCAACTTAGTCGATCGATTGCGGGGAATGGAATCTACATTTTCCTTCGTTGCCGTACAATCCGATCGCATTGTCGGACACATTTTATTCAGTCCGGTTGTTCTCGCAGGAAAATGTTCCAGCAATTTGTCGATTCTGGGGTTGGCACCAGTCGCAGTTCTTCCCGAATACCAGCGCCAAGGTATAGGAACGCTGCTGATCCAGCAGGGTTTAGAAGAGTGCAGGCGATCGGGATTTCAGGCAGTGGTTGTGCTCGGTCATCCAGATTTATATTCGCGTTTTGGGTTCATTCCTGCTAGTAGAAAAAGCTTGAAATGCGAATACGATGTGCCAGATGAGGCTTTTATGGTTTTGGAGTTAGAAAGTGGATCTTTGCAGGATTGCAGCGGAACGGTGAAGTATCGATCGGAGTTTAGTCTATGCGAGTGACTTTCGCGGCGGTTTTTCTGACGATGTATCGTACAACCAACATTACACAATTGAGATTTAGGAATTAGAGTGGAAAGCTGTTGTGCTGTACTTGCTTTTGTGAAGCATAAAATTTCCACAACTATTGCCCAGCAAAATTATAGCGCTTCTCATAAAGATGAGGTATTTATTAATTAATTAACAATTCCTCAATCCCCCAATCCCCCAATCCCCCAATCTAAACTTGTACCTCATCTATCTGAAAAAGGCTATATTTAAACGCCCCCTTTTCCCCTCTCCACGTTTGCACCGTGCAAAGCAAAAACCGGAGTCGGAGCAGATTTCCCCTTCAGAGAAACAGCTCCCAAAGCCTCGCAAATGAAGTTTAGCTCGATCGACTCACACACCCTTTCAGCAATCAAAATTTGGTTTTCCCCCGCCTTGCTCATCAACCGAGCCGCCGTATTCACCGTATCGCCGAGGATATTAAACTCCCTGCGCCCTCGCGGTTCCCCAACCTCAGCAGCAAACACCGGCCCCAGGGACAGCCCAATTTGACAGCTTACTTTGATTTCTTGACCCTCGATAATTACCGGAGGCAAGGCGACAATAATATCTCGGATTGCAATTGCCGCACTAGCGGCGCGGCTGGCGTCATCGGTGTGAGCGTCGGGTACGCCAAAATAAATCAGCATATCCGAACCGTCTAAGTGCGCCGTTACTTTTTGCAACACGCCCCCTTGAGCTGACACTACAGCATCAATCGACGCAAACACCCGAGAAAAACCCAGTACCAGATTGACTTCTTCCTCCAGCGAAGCTTTGTCCACAGACTCGGGTAAACCAATCAAGTTGACAAACATCACCGTCGGTTCGGGAAAATCCGGCGGGATTTTCCGCCTGTCAGCATTTTCCACCAGCAGTCTCAGAATGGCTTTGGGAATATAACTAGCAAGGGGTTCAAGCCGCTTCACAGCTTCCCCGATTTCTTTTACCAAGCCCGAAACGCTGCGATCGAGCAATACCGAACTCGGCATCCGCCGCCCAGTCAAAGTGATATCATACTCTCCGAGTCGATCGTCGGTGAAATCGTCCGCCACCAAAAAATAACCCGGTTTTCCGGGTTCAAAACGAAATTGCTCTCCCAAAGACTCTCTAGCAGTTTCAGTCAAACACACCCGCCCCACAGTTCCAGAACCCTCAGTTTGCTTGGCTTGCTGGACTGAATGCCCCAGCAGTACGTGAGCCATCCGCTGCGGGGTGCCAATGTCAGCACTAATGTAGCGGCCGCAGTGGATGCCCACCCGCATTTTCAAAGACAAAACACCCCGCGCTGTTTCAATATTGGCAAATTCAGCCATCGCCCGCTGCATCCGCAAACCCGCCCGCACCGCCCTGGCTGTATCCTCTTGGTGAATTCCTGACAGAAACTGCACCAGCATTGCATCTCCGGTAAACTCCAGCAAATCCCCGCCGGATTTGCTGACAATTTCAATCATCGAGGCAAAATAGTCGTTAATCACGCCCAGCAGCTTTTCAGCTCCCTTGCGCCCTTGGGCCGCGTTCGCTTCCAACAGCGACGTAAACCCTTCTAAATCGGTGAACAGCAAGGTGCCTGTTTGCCACTGGTAGCGCACCTCGCCGGGGTTGGGCGGAGATTCCGACACCGGCCTGGGCACGTAGTCGTGGAGGATGTAGCGGAGAGTGCGGAGGTGCTCGAAAACTCCCATGAGCGTTGCGGGGGACGGATCTACCCACGCAGCAGCGTACAGTTGCGCAGAAAGGAGCGCTCGCAGCCGCAGTTCGATCGCAGCCAAGGGAGGATTGTAGGTTAATCTATTAATAATTTCCACCTCGTCTATTCTTAAAAAATAAGGTAAGTTCGATCGCTCTAGAGGCAACACCAATAACTCGACTTAATACCATTATGATAAGTTTCCAGTGAACCCATACCAACCCAACCCAGAACCCGCGATAGAAACTTCCAAAAGTCACAGTTTGCTAGCTCCCGATTTGATCGAAGCTGCTCGATCGGCCTATGGTATGTATCTAAAAGTGCATTCCGACCAGATGCAGCGTCCGGCCGGTGTAGTTGTCAGTCAAGGCAGCGATCGAGGTCAGCTAATTTTTGCTTCGCAGCCCGTTTTGTTGCCCGGTGAACGTTTTGTTACTTTTGACGAAATTGAATCTCAAATGTATTAATGGGTAATTGGTAATTGGTCATTAATCATTGGTAACTAATATTATGTCCGCTCCTGCGATTGCCATAAAATAGGTTTCTAGTGCAGGCATAAGTTTTCAGGATTTTATGAAAACTTGCATTCTTGACTGTTAACACCTTTTATGATGGGTAACTGACCGGACACGATCTAAAAAATAACAACTAACAAGCGACACATAACCACAGTCAACAATGAACAGTCAACATACAACTTAATGGAAATAATCTTTAATTGCCTTGTCACGGCGATCGTCTTTATTGTCGGAGCGGCTATTGGCAGTTTTCTAAATGTGGTAGTCTATCGGTTGCCTGCGGGTTTGTCGGTGATACACCCTCCTTCTCGCTGTCCCAAATGTTTAAATCAACTCAGAAATTACGAAAATATACCCGTGTTCGGTTGGCTGTGGCTGCGGGGACGCTGCAATCACTGCCGCAGTAGGATTTCGGCCCGCTATCCGCTGGTGGAAGCAGCTACGGGTTTGCTGTTTTTGCTAATCTTTTGGCGGTTTGGCGTAACAGTGCAAACTCTGGGTTTTTGGGCTTTGTTTAGCTGGCTGTTGGCTTTGTCTTTGATTGATTGCGATACAATGACTTTGCCTAATTCTTTAACTCGATCGGGTTTGGTTCTCGGATTGGTTTTCCAGGTGGCGAAAGGTTGGTGGCCGACATTTAGTCCGATCGACTCGGTACACTATCTGGTACTCGACGGGATCGCGGGATCGGTTGTGGGGTTGTGGCTGTTTGACGCAATCGGACTCGCCGGGACGATCGGCCTGGGGCAGAATGCGATGGGGGCCGGGGATACCAAATTGGCGGCCTTGATGGGAGCTTGGCTGGGCTGGAAATATTTGCTGCTAGCGGGATTCATCGCCTGTGTAGCCGGGGCTTTTGCTGGTGGCGGGGCGATCGCCCTCGGGTTGCTAGATCGGCGTCAACCTATGCCTTTCGGCCCGTTTCTGGCTTTCGGTGCAGCAATTACTGCTTTGTGGGGCGAAGCCATCTTATCTACTTACTTGCAGTTGTTTTTTCCGAATTTTAGTTTGTGATCGGCTGCTGATCTAGCGATCGAACTTCATAATATCGGTTCATAAATTGGTAAAATTGTCCCGTGTCTTGGATTACACTTAAAACCACTAGCTTTCGCTGGGAAGCGGAATTAATGCAGCAGCTCCTGGCTGCTCATCAAATCCCGGCTCGGATTGTAGACTTGGGCATAGCATCTTATTTGGGGGCTGGAAGTGCTACAGCCCTGCAAGTTCTTCCAGAACACCAGCGAACTGCATCGCTCCTCATCAGTCCCGTTGAAGATGAGCCAGAATCTGGTGATTAGTCATTAGTCATTAGTCATTAGTCACTAAACAACTAGCAATTGACAACTAGCAACTGACAACTAACAACTACTAATTACCAATTACCAATTCCCCATTACCAATTACCAATTACCAATTACCAAGTTTTAATGTCTCTATTTGATTGGTTTGCAAATCGACGAAAATCAGTACCGAACTCCCAAGAACGGCCGGAACGAGAAATTGCGGACGGACTTTGGAATAAATGCGAAGCTTGCGGTGCCCTGAGTTATACCAAAGACCTGCGAGCAAATCAAATGGTTTGCTTGGAATGCGGGCATCATATCAGAGTTTACAGTGACGATCGCATCGAGCAGTTGATCGATCCCAATACCTGGGTGCCCCTTGACGAAGGACTGCACGCCACCGATCCCCTGAAATTTCGCGATCGAAAAAAATATAGCGATCGACTCCGAGAATTTCAAGAAAAAACAGGCCACCTAGACGCCGTACAAACAGGCGTCGGCAAACTGGAAAATTTGCCTGTCGCCCTCGGAGTCATGGAATTTCAGTTCATCGGCGGCAGCATGGGATCGGTAGTCGGAGAAAAGCTGACTCGCCTCATCGAACACGCCACGCGGGAACGCTTGCCCGCGATCGTGGTCTGCGCTTCCGGTGGTGCGAGAATGCAAGAAGGAATGCTCAGCTTGATGCAAATGGCTAAAATTTCCGGGGCTCTGGAACGCCACCGGGAAGCGAGACTGCTTTACATCCCGATTTTGACCCACCCGACGACCGGCGGCGTCACCGCCAGTTTTGCCATGCTGGGAGACATTATAATTGCAGAGCCAAAAGCTACTGTGGCTTTTACGGGGGGCAGGGTAATCGAGCAAACTCTGCGCGAAAAGCTGCCGGAAAATTATCAAACTTCCGAATACTCTTTCGCCCACGGTTTTGTAGACTTGATTGTACCCCGGACTCAATTAAAGAAAACTCTCGGTCAGCTCATCAGCCTCCACCAGCCGCAGCCTTTCTTGGCAGGCTCGGAATTCCCCCCCCTCGAAGCCAGCGATAACCACGCTTTGCCCCCGCAGACTCGCGCTTTCAAACTTTCTCCCTAAGCTGCTGCGCCGGATGGTTGTCTGTTGGTGAGTCTGGGGCTCAGAGGGAAATTGCTGAGGAATTGGGAAAAACCCGGCTTCTACGAAAAATATTGAGTTTGGTAACGAGACGTTCACGCAGACACCGGGTTTTGAGCCCCGCGCGCGCAAGTCCTATTGGTAATAACGACGCAGCAGTGGGATGATATTGATCGGAAGTTGATTGGCCCTGAAAATTGGCTGGGCAAAAATGCCTAGTCGCAGTTAGCGGTTAGTTAGCTGGCGATCGAACAAAATCTCAGAACAAACTAACACAACAAGCTAACAGCGCTTTCTAAAATTGTCCGGCTTTCAGTTAATAGCCGTCAACTCAATTTTGACCTGTCAGCGACCTAAAAATTATGGGTTTTGCAGACCTGTCCATCGCAGAAATAGCAGAGGACTTCAACGTCCCTGTTGAAGACGTGATCCGCTTGTGCGACGAGTTGGAAATTGCCTACAAGCACCCTCAAACCCGTTTGGCTTTGGAGGATGTTAAGGCAATTATGTCCACTCTCGAAAAAAGGCGCGACTCAAAACTTCTTGCAGATTAGATCGCAAAATTCCTCTACCTTTAAAGGTATGGCTGCACAAACTTTCGCCAGTTATTGCAGGATCGGGGAATTTTGAACACAAATCTGTTTGCCAGGTACGATCTCTTAGCGTTCAATAATTTGCCGGATTTTTTTAAGGAGAACCATGCTTAAAAGATATTTCATTGCTCTGACCGCTGTATTCTTGAGCTTTCAGTTATTTGTCAGCAGTGCGATGGCTGTCGAACTGAGTCCTGAACTTCGCACTGTGACTTTGAATGACAAGGGTGCTCCGGTGGTGCTGAGCCTCAAACAAGTTCAGCAAGGCAAACGCCTGTTCAATTCGGCTTGCGCTCAATGTCACGCTGCGGGCATGACAAAAACTGACCCCAACGTGAATTTGAGTCCGGAAACTCTGGCTTTGGCCAACCCGCCCCGGAATAATATTGAGTCGCTGGTGGATTACATGAAAAATCCCACCACTTATGACGGGTTTGAGGAAATTTCGGAACTGCATCCGAGCATGAAGAGCGCGGATATTTTCGCTGAGATGAGAAATCTCTCGGATGAGGATTTGTACGCCATTGCCGGTCACATTCTGTTGATGCCGAAAGTTGTCGGATCGCAGTGGGCTGGTGGCAAAGGTGCTCGCTAAGCGATTTTAGATTTTAAATTTTAGATTTTGGATTTTGGATTGGGAGAGGGCTGAAGTTCGGCAATAATAATTGCTGGCCGGTCGTTTTTCGCTCTAAAATCTGAAATCTAAGATTTACCTCCTGCTCATTGATTATCGCAAAAGGTTGTAGTCCCTCATGCTGCGTCGTGGTGCTTTTGTCTGCTTTCTGTTGGGGATGTTAATTATTTTGCCGATCGTGCTGTTGGCTCCTCAACCTGTTTTGGCTGCTGCCGATTCTTACGTGAATAGGTATTTACAAGCCAGCGAACCTGTGGCTCTGGAGTTGGACTCTGAGGGACATACTCGCTTGTTTTCGGCTCAGGATTTGTCTGCGGGCAAGGTATTGTTCGAACAAAATTGCCTCAATTGTCACGTCGGAGGAGTTAATTTGCCCGATCCGACGATATCTCTGTCTTTGGCTGACCTCAAGGGGGCAACACCTCCTCGGAACAACATCAATAGTTTGGTGGCGTATCTGAGAGAACCGATGACTTATGACGGTACTGAGGAGACTTTTTGGTGCCGGCAAGTGCCGGAAAGCTGGATGCCGCAGGCTGAGATTGAAAATTTAGCGGCTTTTGTGATCCGGGCTGCTCAAAAAGCTCCGGGCTGGGGCGTGGAGAATTTTGAGAGTTGAACTGCCACTGCCAAAAAGTGGTAAATTACTCGGGAGAAGGCGATACGAGTGCGCGATCGCGCCTGTTTTAACAGGTAAAATATCTAAAGAATCACCCTTTACGTGTCCATTAGAGGAGAACTGCGTTGAAAAGACTCTTATCTATCGCTCTGTTAGCGCTCGCAATTTTTACCGTCGGCTTTGGCCGCCCTGCTTTGGCAGGTGATGCTGCTAAAGGAGCTAAAATCTTTAGCGCTAACTGTTCTGCTTGTCACATCGGTGGCGGCAACGTGGTTATGGCCATGAAAACCTTGAAAAAGGAAGCTCTTGAGAAGTACGGCATGAATTCTATCGAGGCTATTACCACTCAGGTAACAAAGGGCAAAAATGCTATGCCTGCTTTCGCCGGCCGCTTGAAGCCGGAACAAATCGAGGATGTAGCAACCTACGTCCTCTCGCAATCTGAGAAAGACTGGAAAGGCTAAACTGCTTCTTTGAAGTCGGACAAGCTGGGCGGGCTTGATTTAATTTAAAACTTGTCCTCCCGATCGCACCCTCTCTCACTTTTTGGCGAATAAATGTCGGTTTGCAGGGATCTTAACCTATTTGGGAAAGTGCGCCAGAAATCTGATTTTTATCGGCCCAAGAGCGAGGGAGGGTAATTTGATTTTAGATTTTAGATTTTAGATTTTAGATTGAAGATTTTAGATTTTATATTGAAGATTTTAGATTTTAGATTGAAGATTTTAGATTTTATATTGAAGATTTTAGATTTTATATTGAAGATTGAAGATTTTATATTGAAGATTTGAAATTTGAGGCTAAATGCTGATTTTGGATAAATTGTCCAGCACCTTACATTAACAAGGCTTACGCATAGGGGCTAAAAACCGGGTTTCTACGAAAAATCGTGGATTTAATTAAAGAAATATAGGAAGAAACCGGGTTTCTGAGGTTGCAAGTGCGATCGAGAATTAATTAAGATTTATTATTTATCCGGTTCATAAATTAAAGTATGTGCTAGGATATAACCCCTTATTAGCAAAGCTTTGAAATCGAAATTAAAGTCGATCAGCAAAGTGGAATCTACACCTGCCATGAACGTAAAAACATCAGCAAAAGTTAAAACTCAAGTTAAAACTCTCGGAGACGCTGCATCTGAGGCGATTGAGAAATATTTCCGCAAAAGTGTAGCGCACGAGGCTGAAGTTATCAAAGACCAAGACGCCGAAGAACTTCATCAAATGCGCGTGGGATTGAGACGTTTGCGATCGGCTGTGACTGGTTTTGCTCCGGTTTTAGATTGGCCAAAAGAGGCTTCTGAACGTAAAATTGGTAAGGTGGGGCGGATTCTGGGAACTCTCAGGGATTTGGATGTGATGCTCGAAAGTCTCCAAAACCGCTATTACCCGAATTTGCCGACTCAAGAACAGAAAGTTTTGGATAAAGCTTTGTTGAATTTGCTCAAACAGCGAAACCGGGCTTTGAAAGAGGTGAGGGCGATTTTAGAGCACAAAAGCTACGAATTGATAAAGGAGTCGATCGAGGATTGGTTGGAAAAACCGAAGTATAGGGCGATCGAACATTTGCCAATTGGTGAGATTTTGCCAGATTTACTGTTACCTCAAGTCAGTGAGTTTTTCCTGCATCCGGCTTGGCTGTTGGGTACAGAATATGAGGATGGCAAAGTTAAAGTTGCTGATGATTTGAATGCTGAGGCTGTCGAAGAGAAGTTAGCAGCCGAGGGAACTATTCTGCACGATTTGCGGAAGCAAGCTAAGCGAGTTCGCTATTTGATGAATCTGTTTGGGGATTTTTACAGCGAGACTTACGAAGTTTATGTCGAAGATGTGAAAGCTGTTCAGGAATGTTTGGGCGATATTCAAGACAGTGAAGTTTTAGGCGAATTTCTGACAGATTTTGTCGATCGCGGTCTTAAAAAAGAGTTGCCGAAATTGGCTGGTTTGTTGGCTGAAAATCGCTACGCAGCTTGGCAAAAATGGCAGGTTTTGCAGCGCAGGTATTTGAATTCGGAAATTCGGCAAGGTTTTCGATCTGTTTTAATTCATCCTGTGGTTGAAGATGCTGCTAAGGGAAATTTGCCGCAGGAAAGTTAGGTTTTTCGGGCGGTGAAAATGCGATCGACTGCCGGGAGGGGCTAAAAGAGGGATATTTGTAGGGACACGGCATTGCAGTGTCCTTCATTGTGTAACTCAATAAAGGGCGATCGATCTTGGGGATAGGTTGAAGAAAAAACCTTAACAATTAGTCTTTCCCGTAACGAGTTAAAATCCGAATTACTTCACCAGTGTGAAGTAAAAGAAAGGGCGATCGCGTTTTTTACCATAGCAAATCACGACTGCAACCACTTCATAAACTTATCCGCCGCCGTACCGATAGACTCACCGACTTGTTTCTTCAACCGCCACCGCTGAAACGCTTGTTCGTAATCTTCCCCTTCAGTTTGATAAACATTCCAAGCATTCAGCGACAATCCCAATCCCCACGTTAGTAAAATGAACAGCGACCAAGAAAGCTCGTGCGAACCTGCTAGATTAAACAAAACTAGAAAAGTATTGATAATGCCGTACTTTGTCACATTTTTCTGCAATTTGCGACGACGGTAAGTGTTAAAAACTAGCTTTTCTTGAACTTCTCCTCTAGTTGCTAACCATTGCTGTTCCGCCGCCAGAATATCCTGTTCGGAAATGCCCAATTCCGCTGCAATCTCGAAAAGCTGCACTCTGGATAGTTCTCCTTCATCCTGCCGCCGCGCGATCGCAAGCTGTAAAATACCTTGAGCATCCTCTGAACCGTAAACTTGACTTATTTGATTTTCATTTGTCGCCATAACAGGTTTCCTATAATTCCTGACATCCTTTCTATGATAGATATAAGCGCCGTTAAATGGCAGGTAGTGAGATTGGCGGATTTCAACACCCGGACATTTGAGCGATCGAGACTCCTGACTATTGGAGGGGAAATCGAATAACCGATATATTACCTCAAATTGCAACTAATTAAGTTCCCGAACTTTGACTAAGTTTGCTATCTCGTTTCAACATAAATTGATAAAATATCCCAAACACAATCACCGCAATCATTCCCACCACTAAAGAACCTTCACCCTCGTGCAAATATTTAAACAAATATAGGCAATTACATGCAACCAAAAATGCCATTTTAGACACTCTAAAAACATTAATAATAAAACCAAAAATTACAGCAAAACCTATTACCAAGACCTTATTTTGTTTAGTAGGAAACATCAACAAATAAATTACAGCTAAACCTAATAAGTAATTCATTGCCTCTATACCAGAACCACCCCTATTTACCAACGCCCTTCCTGTCGGTAAAGCAACATAATTACCGTCACTTGTTACATTAAAACCGACATACCACAAAGAATAATAAGCAAATTTAGCAGTAAGTGAGGTAATAAAATCGACTAAAGGTAACGTAATTACACTGGGGGTGCCATGAAAAAATAGTATTACCAATTCACGCCAATATAGTTTTAAGTTCTGAAAACCAACCGAAAGTAGACTCAAACCTAAACCAGACAAAAAAGGTGCAAGTCTTAAAAAAGGATCTAATTTACTGGAAACCGCAGCACTTTTAAATAAAATAAAAGCTATTAATAGCGTCCCTGCTACTCTCGATAATAGGTCACTTTTTATCTCACTTTGTTTGAGAATATCCTGGTTGTCCCAAAGCAGCGAACCAAAAAACTATACTCATCCAAAAATGAGCAATATCGCCCAGTTTCCACAGGAGTGTCATATTCAGAGTTACTAAAGCTGTGGCGATAATGATGAGCCAAAAAAGTTTTGTCTTGAACATTCTAGATATTAGTTATTAGTTGATTGATGAGAGCCATACTTCGGACATTGTTTGATTGCCAACCGTAGAATAATTGGTTTCAAGGCGATTCGGCAATCAAAGTCCCGACGGAAAATCGAAGGTTTCAGACTGCGAACTAAAAACAGTCCAGACTATTCTTAGATAGTATCATAAAAATAGTAGGGTATGCGGACAACTCAGTAGCTTGAACCGCTCCTTCGGAAAGGAATCGGAGGATTTTAAAGGCCGTAAATTTTGGAGATCTGGTTAGTAGATACTCGGGAATTTGATGGGTGGTGAAACTCAGATGCAACGGATAGCTCAGCATTAGGACACCTAGTGAAAATACTGCGACTCAAAATGATTGGTTGAGTGTCTAGCGCTTGCTTACTTACCCCCCTGTAAGCAAAGACTAAAAAGGGAGCGAATCAACAAAAATTAAAAATAAGTAGCCTCAATGAGGCTTGCATTTGTTGAGAGTAGACGCAATTTGCACCGCGCACAGTGTGACACTGAGGTTCGAGTAAATACGGCTGAGCGAGTTAGAGTTCGAGCAACATCGATGGTGATTATCTCCTTTTAAAGAAGCTCAGTGTCTTTAGATCGTAAATTATTAAGAAACAGCCTTACGGTAGTTCTTAAATACGCTGTATAGGGGCGACTTGACGTTCAATACTACTACCATGGGATGTTGTAATTACGCCACCCATACAGCGATTATTCGCCCTTGAACTGTTCCTCATCAATTCGGATTAGTCCGTTGCAGGGATTGCTCGCCCTCTAAGATGTTTCAACGCCTAGTTGATAAACTTGATTCCCAGGACTCAATTATAAATCTTAATCACAGCGGTAATGCTACAACTGCGTTTCATCTCGCCTTAAAAGTCAGGGGTTTTCACGGCTGCGCTATCAGATAATAAGAAACCTGGTTTCACCAAGAAACCAGGTTTTTAGCTCCTCCATACAATAATCAGTGTGCCATCAAGCCAGGATCGAAAACCTGTTCAAACGATCGCCTATTCAGCTTTTTGAGCCTGAGTGCGTTGCTTTTTGAAGATAGTACCAAACCCAACAGCAGCAGCAGCAAGAATTGTTAAAAGTTCAGGAGTATCTTGAGTGTTGCTAGTGCTGCTGCTGATGTAAGAATCGCTTGCACCATTGGGTAAGGCTTGAACGTGCAAGCCTAATTTTAAGGCACCGCTATTTAAAGCGGAAATGACATTAGCATAATTTCCAGTAAAGGTGACTCCCAAACTTTTGCCAGCTTGGACACCCCATTTATTACCACCACCATTATCCCTTGTGAACGCATAGTCTGTAGTGAAACCATTACCACCTTGAGGCAACTGATCGTTACCAGCACCACCACTAAAGGATATATCACCAACGTTACCAACGTTAGCCATGGCATTAGACAGATAGCCATTATCATCAAAGAGAACTTTGCCGATAAACATACTAGGAGATGCGGCATCTCCCGAGTTGATGATGTTAAAAAGAACTGATGAACCCTGGTCAATTACGTCAAATGAAAAGCTATTTACATAGGCATCTCCCGGCGTATCCCCACCCACGATATTACCAAAGCTGAAGGCAGAGGCAGGTGCTGCGGATACTGCACTAACAGCGGCGACACCGACAACAGCTAAAATAGATTTGACTAAGTTTAATTGGAATTTCATGGTTGAAACCTTTATTTTTATGTTGACTGGAAGCAGGTTTTTTCCCTTCACATATTCAATCTAAACTGAAGCACAAGTTAATGCAAGTAGGTTTGACAAAGATTCGATCAAAATTGAAAATACGCTGATTTGATTTAGCAAAAATGCCTAAATTGATGACCTCTAGCCAGCTATTTTTTATTGCGTAAATCAAAAAAATATGGGTGTTACCAACCGAATTTTAGTCGTGATTTTTATCTATTGAAAAAAGCTATAAGTCAAATTTCCAAACAGGGTTTCACACAGCATAATTACCGATTAAAGTGTTTTAAACCTCTAATTTATGCCCTTAAAAAGTTTTTGATCCGTTAATGTACTGCATAAAATTTTAAGTGATAGCTTGATTGCTGGGTAAAAATAGGTAAAAACCGATGGTGACAGTTGAAGCTGCGGAATGTGGGCTATAACTCAGGACAAAATCTTGGATCGTATTAGGTGCGTCGATTCTCGCTTTCTGATTCAGCAACAAGCGCCATTTAGACTGATATGTTGCACCATTATTAAGAACGCGCTCTCCGGCCCGTGAAGCGAAGAATGAGTTTTCTTGTGGGGAATATAGGTTAGGCAGGAGAGGCCGCCCAAAACAGGCCGATCGATCGTGGTGCAACATCTCAGTTTAGAGACCAATGGTTTCGGTGGTCGTTATTATCTGTGACGCCGGAACTTTCGCCCAGTAAACGGATGACTAGACTTTCTGGGACATAGTTTTCGGAACGCCTCTACCGTCAGGGCTGTTTCATTCTCAGGAAAACCAGCCTTTTGTACGGGTCGTGCCCTGAATGCCGACCCATCCAAGATTTGTTAGGCATTTGGTGGGATGGGGGCTGCCACGGGGGGCTGCCCCTACAAAAGAATGAAACAGCCCTGCGTCTACTGTAGAAGGCGCGGTGGTCGTTATCTAAAAATTTTGGGACTAATAATTCTATTTCTGGGTCTGCTTTCGCTAAAAATTGGTTAATATTATTTTTCCGAAAAAGCTCGATTCCAAAATTTAACGTGCGATCGGTAAGTAGAAATACTTGACGCAGTAAGGGTTTGAGTAGCTTGTCATCAAAAAAATGCGTGCGTGCGATCGCTAATTTTTAGACTTTCTGCAGGGTCTAATCACGATTGTTCGCGTTCGCTACCATCAAAATGGTCAATTAACTTGTGATGATTACTACTCTCTTGAGGGAGGTTCAAAAGCCTAAACCCTCTAAAGATCGAGGTTTCAGCGGGTTTCTCACTCCGTCAATTCCCAGATTCAGTTTGGGACTGTTTGAGGACGGCAGGAGGAACCGCCGCAGTCAGCAAAAATTTTCCCAGCCGTTGATTGAAGGTTTTCCGACACGA
The DNA here is from genome assembly GCF_036704885.1 of Microcoleus sp. F4-D5. Taxonomy (NCBI): domain Bacteria; kingdom Bacillati; phylum Cyanobacteriota; class Cyanophyceae; order Oscillatoriales; family Microcoleaceae; genus Microcoleus; species Microcoleus sp. F4-D5. The sequence goes on from NZ_JAUBSX010000030.1 coordinate 45,059, forward strand.
TCGACTCGTTTGACCAAGAAACTGGGTACAAGCCTCGCCCTTCTAGGGCGACTTTAGTTAAGAGTTGTGAATAAGCGTTCCGACCTTTCTTCACGACTGTATAATCAGAGTAGGAGGATAGAGCAAGTGTTTAACTTAACCTACGAGTACAAATTAAGACCAACGCCAGCGCAAGCAGCCATTTTTGAAGATTGGCTGGAACAGTGTCGTCGCGTCTACAACTACGCATTGGCAGAGCGCAAGCATTGGTTTGAGTCTCGTAGTTGCCCGGTTAACGCTTGCTCTATCCGCTCTGAATTTATTATTGGGGCCGAAACAAAACGACCAACTTATGCTAGTCAGTGCAAGAACTTAACCGCAGCCAGGGCAAGTATATCGGCTTTGGGTGCCGTGGCCGTACACGTTTTGCAACAAACATTGAGACGGCTTGAAAAAGCGTTTGTCAGTATGTGGGAACAAAAGCACGGTTTTCCTCGCTTTAAAAAAGCGGGAACAATGCGGTCTTTTGTCTTCCCTCAATTGGGGGTTGATCCGGTTCAGAATGGAAAAGTAAAATTACCCAAGATTGGATTGGTTAAACTTCACCAATCGCGTCCTATTCCTGATGGGGCAACTATCAAACAAGTCAGAATCGTCAAGAGAGCCAGCGGTTGGTATGTAATGCTAACCCTACAATGGGACGTGTCAGTGCCGTCGGTTATGCCACACGGCGAGGGGATTGGGATTGATGTTGGCTTAACTAATTTCATAGCAATTTCTAACGGTCTTTTAGTCAAGCGCCAAAAGTTTTTCGCTGAGGCCGAACGCAAGCTGAAATTGCTGCAACAGCGCGTCAGTCGGAAAAAGTTAGGCTCAAATAATTGGAAAAAGGCTCAGAAGAAAGTTTCTCAACTGCACGAGGACATTGCAAACTGTCGCTCATACTGGCACTGGAAATTGTCTCACCAACTCTGTAAAGATGTGGGGATGATATTTGTTGAGGACTTGAACCTAGTAGGATTGTCTAGAGCAATACTAGGTAAACATTGCTTAGATGCAAGCTGGGGTCAGTTCTTCGCAATATTAGAGCAAACCTGTTTTAAGCATGGCGTGTACTTCCAGAAAGTAAGCGCTCATAAAACAAGTCAGATTTGTCCTGGTTGCGGTGTAGAAACGGGCAAAAAAGAATTGTCAGAGCGCACCCACACCTGCTCAAGCTGTAACTACACAACTGATAGGGATATTGCAGCAGCTCAAGTAGTTCTTATTAGAGGACTTGCAGCCGTAGGGCATACGGTCAAGATGCTTTCTGAGGGTAAATTCGTCGGAATCCCTGTGAAGGAAGAATCCTCGTACCTTTAGGTCGAGGATTGTCAAATCTAAATTATCAGCGATCGCCTGATTGATATGGCGATCGACCGTCCTCACTCTTTTAAGATACAAGGGTGATGGAAGGGGAAGCATTTTGCGATCGCGCGATCGTCCAATACATGAATTCGCAATTTATACCGATAAAAAGCGCTTTTCACTGTCCCACCTGTTTCTTCAACCGCCACCGCCCAAACGCTTTTTCGTACTCTTCCCCTTCAGTTCGATCGACATTCCAAGCAGTCAGCGACAATCCCAAGCCCCACCTTAGTAAAATCAACAGCGACCAATCAAGCCCGCGCACTGCTGCTATAGCAATTCTTGCAGGAGTCGTAAATTTTTTCCCCCACCCCAACCCTCCCCGAACTCGCTTGCTAGGGAGTAAGAACTTCACAAATGATGCGAGGATTGCTATAACAAGTTTCCGATAATTCCTGACATCTTTTATATGAAAGATATAAGCGCAGTTAAACGGCAGTTAGTGGCATTTGCGGATTTCAACACCCTTTTAAGAACAGGTTTTTCGGCCTGTTACACAACAGAGTTTACTTATTGTATAACAGGCCGAAAAGCCTGTTCCCGATAGAGGTACAAAATACCAATAACTAACCCAAAGTATACATCCAGCCATCCCTCGCGCAAATCCTCACAATTCCGTCCCAAACTACAGGTGTCGCCTCAAATGACAAACCGGGTTTAAATCTCCCCGAGTCTATTACTTTCAAACGGTAAAACTCCCCTTTAGCATTTTTCAAAGCATTCCGATCCCCAGACTTCGCTCGTTCCCAATTCAAATTGAACAAATAAACACCGTTGTATCCCGCACTTATCAGTTTATTGCCATCGGTAAAAATCGGAGTTGAAATTGAAGAACCAATGGCTTTTTTAAATACTATTACCGGAGTATCGTAAGACTGGTTTCGCCAAGGTACAGCAATTTTTTTTCCTGTAATCATATCTTGGGAACCGATGTACAAATTGCCGTCGATCGCATTTGTGGCAAACAGCGCCGGAAACTCCCCTGAATTGTACTCGTCATTCAACGCCACCGAGCCAATTATCCCGCCTTCCCAGCTAGAAAGTCGGCGATTTCCGGTAGGCAAAAACCATTCGACGCTGGCATTCGGTTCCTTGTTTGGATTCAGCTTCAGCACTCCGCCGTTGCCCTGAATGTATTGTTTTTCAATCGCACAAAAAAGTTTTCCTGATTTAGAAATTACTGCACTACCATCCAAATCTGAACCAGTATAAAAATCCCAAACTATCTTTTTAGTTTCAATGCTAATACCGTAAATATGACCGGAACCAGCAGCTACAAATATTCTATCTTTGAGCCGTGAGGGCGATGATTCCGCTACCAAGTTTCCGCCGTGCTTGCTGATATCTCCTGCTGCATAAAGCTGTACTTCTGACAAGATATTTGGCTGCTTGATGCCTTGTTTGATTTTTGCATTGCTTGTGGAACTATCGAGAAAATAGCCGATCGCATTTTCCCCCGCATTGAACAAAACTCCACCGCCGATGTCCAAAGCGCTGCTGTCATTATCCCGGCTGTAGCTGGGCGTTCTCCTGATGTCCAATTTCCAAAGTTCCTTGCCAGTTCTAAAAGATATTGCCCTAAAACTCGGCACGACACTTTTGCCACCGCCACCGCTGCGGCTGCCCTGCAAAATCACAATTCTGTTTTCGGCGCTAGCTTTTTCATCGATATAAATTGTTGATGAACCTTTGATTATATCATCAAATTTATATCGCCAAACTTCTTTATTCGTAGCAATATCTATTTTTCGCAAATTGTGGTCATAAGCACCTATAATTAAATAAGTTTTTCCCCCGTCTCTGGTAATTGTCGGCTGTCCCGTCCAACCGGCACCGCTCCAAACTACAGACCGCCTTCCCAGAAAAGTCCGTCCGCTTCCTAGCTCAAATTTGTCGATTAACTTCAAACTTTTCGGAACACCTCGGCCGTAGAACCGACGCTTGTCGTTACCTAAAAAGGTCGGGACTAATAATTCTATTTCTGGGTCTGCTTTAGCCAGGAAATTGTTAAGATTAGTATCTAATAAAGCTTGCTCCGGTGAGGCAGTTTGGTAGAGTTTGAGAACAGCAGGAGGAACAGCAGCACTCAGCAAAAATTGTCCTAGGTGTTGATTGAAGGTTCTCCGAGATGATAAACTCATGTTAGATCGAGATAATCAGCCATAATATTAAAACATAATTATCAGCAACAACTCAATTAAAACATCTCGCGCTAAACTGCTAGAGAACTGACAAGCTTACTCAGCACGAGTTAAAGTGGATTTGATTATGGTCAACCGTCTTGCTCAATCCCAAAGCCTTTACCTGCGGAAACACGCCGAAAATCCGATCGACTGGTGGCCTTGGTGCGACGAAGCTTTGGAAGCGGCCCGAAGCGAAAATAAACCGATTTTCCTGTCAATTGGCTACTCTAGCTGCCACTGGTGTACGGTGATGGAAGGGGAAGCATTTTCCGATCGCGCGATCGCCCAATACATGAATTCGCACTTTATACCGATAAAAGTCGATCGCGAAGAACGCCCGGATATCGACAGCATTTACATGCAAACCTTGCAAATGATGACAGGTCAAGGCGGTTGGCCTCTCAACGTTTTTCTGACTCCAGACGAGCGAGTTCCGTTCTACGGAGGCACTTATTTCCCCGTAGAACCGCGCTACGGGCGGCCCGGATTTTTAGAAGTTTTGCAAGCAATTCGCCGATTTTACGACACAGAAAAAGGCAAAGTAGAAGCATTCAAAGCAGAGATTTTAAGCAACCTCAAACAGTCGGCAGCGCTATCAGGAGTAACCGCAGAATTAAATCGCGAAATCTTTCAAAAAGGCTTAGAAATAAACACCGGAATTGTGGCAGGCCACAACCCCGGGCCCAGTTTTCCCATGATACCTTATGCTGAGCTAGCACTGCGGGGAACCCGATTTAATTTTGAATCAAAATACGACAGCAAACAAGTCTGCACTCAGCGCGGATTAGATTTAGCATTGGGCGGCATTTACGACCACGTAGGAGGTGGATTTCACCGCTACACGGTTGACACGACATGGACTGTCCCGCACTTTGAAAAAATGCTCTACGACAACGGTCAAATTGTTGAATATTTGGCGAATTTGTGGAGCGCGGGAATACAAGAACCCGCTTTTGAAAGGGCGATCGCGGGGACAGTAGAATGGTTGAAGCGAGAAATGATTGCGCCAACAGGCTATTTTTATGCTGCACAGGATGCGGACAGCTTTAACACTTGTGAAGAAGTTGAACCGGAAGAAGGAGCATTTTATGTCTGGACTTATGCCGAACTGGAACAACTATTAACTGCTGAGGAATTGGCGGAAATTAAAGCACAGTTTACTGTTAGTCGCAGCGGCAATTTTGAAGGCAAGAATGTATTGCAGCGCCGCCATCCGGGAAAACTGAGCGACACGGTAGAAACGGCTTTGGCTAAACTCTTTGCTGTCCGCTACGGCGGCCATCCCGATAGTGTCAAAACCTTTCCGCCAGCCCGCAACAATCAAGAAGCTAAAAACGACAGTTGGCCGGGTAGAATTCCCGCCGTTACTGACACGAAAATGATTGCTGCTTGGAATAGCTTAATGATTTCGGGTTTGGCCCGCGCTGCGGCCGTTTTTGGGAATTGGGAATATCTCGAATTAGCTGTGACAACTGCTAATTTTATTTTAGACAATCAGTGGAGGGATGGGCGGTTTCAGCGGTTGAATTATGACGGACAATCTGCTGTAACCGCGCAGTCGGAAGATTATGCTTTGTTTGTGAAAGCATTGTTGGATTTGCACCAAGCGAGTTTGACTTTAGGCAATGGGGAAGAGGCAAAACAGTTGCCAAATTCTCAGTTTTGGTTGGAGAAAGCTGTGCAGGTGCAAGAAGAATTTGATGAGTTTTTGTGGAGCGTGGAATTGGGAGGATATTACAATACTGCTAAGGATGCTAGCGGAGATTTGTTGGTGCGGGAACGCAGCTATATAGACAACGCAACTCCGGCGGCGAATGGAATTGCGATCGCCTCTTTGGTTCGCCTCGCACTGTTGGGCCAGAATTTGGAATATCTCGATCGCGCGGAGCAAGCTTTGCAAGCTTTCAGCAGTATTGTACAAGATGCTCCGCAAGCTTGTCCGAGTCTACTTTCGGCGATCGACTGGTATCAACATTCTACCTTGATTCGCACGTCACCCGACCAGATTTCCGGGTTGATTTCGCAGTATTATCCGACTGCTGTCTGTCAGATCGAGGCTGATTTGCCTGAAGGTGTTATCGGGTTAGTTTGCGAGTGTTTGACTTGCAAAGAACCCGCGAAAAGTCAAGAGCGGTTGTTGGCAGAAATCTTGCAAAGTCAAACGCGAGTATAGCACGGGGAGCGGGTTTACGAGATTCTTAGTTTTCAGGCGACGCATTTTGTATGGTGCGTCGCCTATGAGATTATCGATCTGATGTGAATATCTGCGATTGAGCCGCACCCGCTGGGTATTTTGTAATATCAAATCCGTTGACATCGGAATTATTATCTCTATCTTCTCTTTCTCTGTGTCCTCTGTGCCCTCTGTGGTTTAATCATTCCGATCTAACCGGAATTGATATGAGTCCTCAATCTTCCAAAATCTCGACCAAATCTTCAATCGTCACGTCGAAGGCGCGGGCTATTTTGCAGACAGCAGACAGATCGACTGTGTTCAAAGCATCCCGCCTCCCGTAGCTTTTTACCGTGTTGTAATTGACTCCCGATCGATCGGCAACTTCTCTAAATGTCCAACCCTTTTGCTCAGCTAGTTCTCGAATCCGCAGTCTAACGTAGCCCATTAGTGCGATCGCCCCTACTATTCCAAAAACTCGACCAAATCTTCAATCATTACGTCAAAAGCAAGGGCGATCTTCTGAACGGCGCTAAGGTCAACCGTACTCATGCCGTCATCTCGTCTAGCATAACCCTTAACCTTGTTGTAATTAACCCCTGAGCGATCGGCCACGTTTTGCAGCGTCCAGCCCTTTTCTTCTGCCAACTCTCGAATTTTAGCCTAACTCGCCCCATTAGTGCGTCCTCAATCTTCCAAAATCTCGACCAAATCTTCCATTGTTACATCGAAGGCGCGGGCAATTTTGTAGACAGCAGAGAGATCGACTGTGTTTAAGGTATCGCGCTGAACGTAGCTTCTGACAGTGTTGTAATTCACTCCTGAGCGATCCGCAACTTGCTTTAGGCTCCAACCCCTCTTCTCAGCTAGTTCTCGAATCCGCAGTCTCACGTATCCCATGTTTTAACTTGACATTGATGCGTATGCAACAGATAATATCTATGTACACTGAAAACGATCGCCCACCTAGCCTCGAAAACTTGAGGGCGATCGCCTTTTTTACCGCACCCCGCAAACGCGGGGAAGGATTACCCTATGATACCAACATCAAAGCCCAAATTAAACACTCATCCCTGGTGTATCGTGCGGCAATTGCCGAATATGCAGCGATTGGTAGTTGCTCGGTTCCACCGCCGGGGCGATGCTGAGGGATATATGCAGATTTTACGGCGGTTGTTGCCCGCGGCCAAACACGCGATCGTATTTGATACGACAGGGGCCGAGAAATTGCCAGAAGTGCGACTGAATTAGAGTGAATGCTGTAATAGATAAGTGCGATCGCCCTTTTGTGTTTGAATTGGAAAGTAATAAATCGTGAAGGGCGATCGTCCTTTCCTTTTTGCTAAAAATTCTCGCCATTCTGCACGCTTGCCGCACCCAACTTTACAATTAGCGTTACAATAAACGAGGAGTTGTGACTTGCCAACGCAGAAACAATCCAAATTCCTCTATCAGTTGCTTTCAAATTTGTATCAGCCTATCAATGTTTTTCGTTACGATCGCCACTTAAAAACACTCTACATCCAGGCTGGGATGAGTGATGAAATAGCGATACTAATAGATGAAAATGGAAATTGGAGCTTTGTTATATGACGCAAAACTTACACCTGATAACGAATGCGAAATAGAAACACTACCTTTCAAAGCATAGAAACGACCGCGAAGAATTCGGGCTGGCACTGCAAGTTTTGCTCGGTCGCCGCGATGCTAATGCTGCAAGCCAACCTTATCCTTTTGACCTTGCGCTCCAGAGAGCGAGGTGAGAGCAATTTTAACCGAGAAATCGATCTGTCAACAACCGCTCAACCCGTTAGGGTAGTTTACTAAAATCTCTATCTTCTGATTAATCTCGGAGAGAGCTTAACAGGAGAAAGGATTCTAATTGATACTTACACATTTGACCCCCAATTAATCAAGGGAGATACCGTCTGCATCAAGGATTGGAAAGTAGGAGTTGCAGCGGACGCAGGACTAGAAAATAAAGCTTTTTATTTTGATGCAACTGTCATTGACGTACAAAAGACTGTAGTCCGGCATCAACATTTCTCTGTGGATATCATTCTAGAATCACCCGATCGAGAGATAGTAGCTCAACTGAGAGATGCCTTGACATTAATCTACAAAATTTTGGACAAAATAATCGCATTGAATCTCAACATTTTTAGAGTTGAATTTGAACTCCCAATAGTTTTAATCGGCAATATTTCCGCTCTCACTAGCGACGATCGAATTACAATATAAGCATTTTTTATATTGACTTTGTAATATTTATTTACTATAATTCCCAGGTCAGAAATAATAAAATTGTTACGCCTCACAGTTTTTCCCAAATAACAGTTAAACTATTCTAACGTTTGTGCGTCCCCAACGTCGCAGGCTCAACCTATAGCTGTTAAGGATTCGTTCTGATTCACAGGAGCAAGATTTTAAAATATGCATCTGAGCGAACTGACTCACCCAAACCAATTACACGGTCTCTCGATTCATCAACTCGAACAAATTGCCCGACAAATTCGAGAAAAGCATTTAGAAACTGTAGCTGCCACTGGCGGCCACCTCGGTCCCGGACTGGGTGTAGTGGAACTGACTTTAGCACTCTACCAAACACTCGACCTCGATCGCGACAAAGTTACCTGGGATGTCGGCCACCAAGCTTATCCTCACAAATTGATAACCGGCCGCTACAACCAATTCCACACCCTGCGCCAAAAAGACGGCGTTGCAGGCTATCTCAAGCGCTGCGAGAGCAAATTTGACCATTTTGGTGCTGGCCACGCTTCTACGAGCATTTCCGCAGCCCTAGGAATGGCGATGGCGCGCGACCTCAAAGGGGAAAACTTTAAAACAGTAGCAGTCATCGGCGACGGTGCATTGACTGGCGGCATGGCACTCGAAGCAATCAACCACGCGGGCCATATGCCGAAAACCAATCTGATGGTAGTGCTCAACGACAACGAGATGTCAATCTCGCCCAATGTCGGCGCGATTACCCGCTATTTGAACAAGATGCGACTCTCGCAGCCGGTGCAGTTTCTCAAAGATAACTTAGAGGAACAATTCAAACACATTCCCTTTGTCGGCGAAACTTTTACCCCAGAAATGGAACGCCTCAAAGAAAGCATGAAACGCTTGGCAGTTTCCAAAGTTGGAGCCGTAATTGAAGAATTGGGCTTTACCTACATGGGCCCGGTAGACGGACACAATTTGGCAGAATTAATTGCCACTTTCAAACAAGGTCATACCATCCAAGGCCCGGTGCTAGTTCACGTGGTGACTGTGAAGGGCAAAGGATATGCGATCGCCGAAAAAGATCAAGTAGGATATCACGCCCAAAATCCCTTTAACTTAGCCACCGGCAAAGGCATTCCCTCCACCAAACCCAAGCCTCCAGCTTACTCGAAAGTCTTTACCCACGCCCTGGTCAAGCTAGCAGAAAATAATCCCAAAATTGTCGGCATTACCGCTGCAATGGCAACCGGAACCGGCCTTGACAAACTTCAGGAAAAACTGCCAAAACAGTACATCGATGTCGGCATTGCCGAACAGCACGCCGTGACTTTATCGGCTGGTTTAGCCTGCGAAGGAATGCGCCCCGTTGTAGCAATTTACTCGACATTTTTGCAGCGGGCATACGACCAAATAATTCACGATGTCTGCATCCAAAATTTGCCCGTTTTCTTCTGTTTGGATCGGGCCGGCATTGTCGGTGCTGACGGCCCCACTCACCAAGGAATGTACGATATTTCCTACTTGCGCTGTCTGCCAAATATGACAATTATGGCACCCAAAGACGAGGCAGAATTGCAGCGGATGGTAGTCACGGGAATCAATCACACCAGCGGTCCGATCGCCATGCGTTACCCGCGCGGCAACGGTTACGGCGTGCCTCTGATGGAGGAAGGTTGGGAAGAATTGCCGATCGGCAAAGGCGAAATCCTCCGCAACGGCGACGATTTGCTGATATTGGGTTACGGTTCAATGGTTTATCCGGCAATGCAAACCGCCGAGATTTTGAGCGAACACGGCATTGAAGCAACCGTTATCAATGCGCGTTTTGTCAAGCCTTTAGATACGGAATTAATCTTGCCTTTGGCACAGCGAATCGGGCGAGTTGTCACTTTAGAAGAAGGCTGTTTGATGGGTGGATTCGGTTCAGCAGTAGCCGAATCTTTCCTCGACAACAATATCCTCGTGCCACTGATGCGTCTGGGCGTACCGGATATATTAGTAGATCATGCAACGCCTGAGCAATCATTTGCAAGTTTAGGGTTAACTCCACCGCAAATTGCCGATCGCATTTTGGCAACCTTCAGCCGCAAACAGTCACCCGTTAGCGTGTAATTAGGTAGAATTGTAGGGTGCAGCGCACCCTACAATTCTAGATCCGATGTCTGACAGTGAAAGAGCAGCATGATTGAAGGAAGATTTGAGGATAAGGGAGAACAAACAATGACTAACGTGAAACCAAATCGTACCGTGCGGCGGGGAAGACTGTTCCCAGAGATTCAGTGGTCCGAAGAAAAAAAAGCCCAGTGGCGAGCCGAAAGAGCGGCATTTCGCAAGCGTTGCAAACTAATTTTCGATCGCCTTAAACCAGACTTAATTGACACTCACTACAACTGGTACATGGCGGTTGAACCTGATAGCGGGGAATATTTTATCGACAAGGATGACATGGCGGCTACCAAAATGTGCCGCCAGAAACACCCAAATGCTATCCCCTACCTTTTCCGCATCAACAACACAGGGGCGTGCGGCTCAATATGATTGAAGGAAGATTTGGTGATGAGGACGAGCTATTTTTTGAAATTGAATTGATTGCTAATAACGGCTTAGAATTACCTGTAGATGCTCTGCTAGATACAGGTTTTTCGGGCTGGTTAGCAATGGACGAGCAAGATTTCGAGGGACTTGATTGGATTTATATTAGGCGACAAGAAATGCGGACAGCAAAGGGAGAATTTGATTTCGATCTTTATGCAGGAAAAGTACGCATAGATGAGCAAGAATTTGACATTCCCGTTCATGTGGGTGACGGAGTACCGGAAATTTTAATCGGCCGCCAGTGGCTAAAAAATCGGCGGTTAGTAGTTTATATATCTGCGGGTATTTTGACATTGGAAGCGTGTTAAAAGCAAAATGAATTTAAAAAGTTTTGACATAGTAATAGTAGGAGCAGGCCCAGCAGGCGGTCACTGCGCGAGAATCCTAGCCAAATCCGGTCACAAAGTCTTGCTTGCAGAGCAAAACGACAACTTTAATAAAAATGACTTTTCCAGCGCCGCCACGCCTCTAGAAACCCTCTCTAAATTCGATTTACCCGAATCCGTTATCGGCAGTTTTTGGCACAAACTAACTATTGAAACTAGCAAAGTCAGTCAAACTTGGGAGTCTCCCGAAAGCTTAGGTGTTGTTCTCAATTTTGCTAAATTTAGAGCATTTTTGGCCGGCGAAGTTGAGCGATTTGGCGGTGAAGTTTGGCTTGGTTATCGCTACACCGGACATTTACAAGCCAAGGGCGAAACAACAGTAGAGTTTAAACAGTTATCCGACGGTCAAATTATCAATGTTAGCACGAAAGTATTGGTTGATGCTACTGGCTTTGCTAGGGCGATCATGTACGAAAGAGAGAAGGATAAGCCTGATTTTTTGTCGGGAACCGGAATAGAATATTTAATTGAAGTTGAACCAGAAATTTACCATAAATACAGCGGTGATTTAATCTTCTTTTTGGGCGATAAATGGATGCCGAAGGGTTATTCCTGGATATTCCCAATGGAACAAAACAGGCTGAAAGTTGGTGCGGGTCGCATTTTTTTAGACCCGAAAACGGTGAGGCATTTGTCACCGCTGAAAAAATATATTGATTTACTGATTGATGAATATCTGAAGTCTAAAAATTATAGAATTATTGACAAACACGGTTCGACACTGAAGTACAGTCCTGGTTTGAAGGATATTTATTGCAAGCATAATATAATTGCGATCGGCGATACTGTCTCGACAGTAAATTTTTTGGGCGGCGAAGGGATTAGACACGGGATGGATGGTGCGGAAATTGCGGGGAAATATATTCAAAGGTATTTGGAGGGTAAAATCTCAGATTTTCGGGATTATGAGAGGGAAATGCACCGCAAGTTTGATAAAAAATGGAATATTTCGGAAAGGTTGGCTGTGAGAAAATATATTGATGATGTTAATGATGAACTGACAGATAAAATGATTTCTTATTTAAAGAATATGAAAACTGAAGATGTTATGGATATTTTATTTTATTATAAGTTTGAGAAAATTTACCGAGGGTTAGGCGGTTATTTGCAGCGGAAAATCAAGGGATTGATTAAGCAATTTCACTTGTAAGGTGCGTCATATCGTTTCCGGTTGCACTCAGGCATGATATTAAATCTCTTAGCATCGGAATTCTTCAGATATCTATTCTCGACCTCTGTGTGAATGTGCGTCAATCCCTTGTCCGGAGCGGTTAATACATTCTCTTTTTTTTACCGCAGATGAGGGCAGATTAACACAGATTAACGCAGATGAATTAGATCGATTTCGGTTGCACCCTCCGTGATTTTGACTGTTGAATGGATTGTACCAGTAGGATGCTAAGAGATTTGATATCAGTTGAGAGATGGTTAGTTGTGGGAAAAATATCGCTGGCTGACGCACCCTACAAACCTAATTGCCATAAAAATTTTTCGGCTGTAACTTGAAGGCGCGGCAGCGACAGTAAAGCATCGTCAAAACTGCTAAATTTTGACCTATATGATACGCCAAAGGTATACCCACTCGCTCCAATTAAATGGGCTACAATTGGATCGACATCCCCGTAAGGATAGGCAAAACATTTAACAGATTTCTCTAATCCCCCTTCCAAGATAGCACGGGATTTTGCTCCCTCCCGCACAATTTCTGTCGGCGACAATGCAGTTAGAGGTTGATAAGTAGCAGACATAGAACCGAATTCAATCCCTGCATCCCGCAGTTGGTGAATTTCCGGCCATCCCATTAACTGCACTTCTTCAAATTCGGCTTTTTCCCAACTATTTGTCTTTCCTATCGACTCCGCTACCAGAAAAACAGTCGCTGTAAAATCAAAGCGTTTTAGCAGAGGCCAAGCATATTGGAAAAAGTCAAGATAGCCACCGTCAAAAGTGATCGATACAGCTTTACCTGGTAAAGGAGTTTTATCCAGTTTCGCACTTCGCCAATCTTCCCAACTTGCACTATAATAAGCACGGTCTTTGAGATACTGCAACTGTTGTTCTAAAACCTGGGGAGTAACTGCATCTAAACCATCAGGAGAAATGCGGCGGTAGGCGAGAATGGGCAGCCTTTGTGTAAGGCTATGATTGTCAAAAACTTGAGGTTTCACCGAGTGAGAAACTTCTCCATACGGCGATTTTCGCCCAATAATTTCCGGTGCGTAAAATACTTGCTTTGGAAACTCGTTTTCTGAGGCAATTTGCATTGTTGTTTCCCCCGCAATTGCCGCCGCTGACGCGATTTCCCGCAGCGCCGCCGCCGGGAGTGCTGCCCGGCGGCTGACACTCGTCCCGATCGCACCCGATCGCCTGCCGAACATCACCGCATTTGGCGGATAAATGCCGCCAGCACCCGCTGCATTCAAACTGTCGGGCAAATTTGACCTTTGTCGAGCACAAGAGGCTAAGCGCGATCGCAGCGATTGCTTGCCGTTGAGCGGTTTTCCCAGCAAAGCTTCTCGCACCGTGGCGACGCACAACTCAAAACCGCTATTTCGAGTAATTGTCGATCGCAATTTTTGAGCCGAAACAAAATTATTTTCCACCGCTACAGTGACAATACCGACAGCAACGCTGCCTACTGTCACTAGCACGTCAATTTCAGAAAGCTCAACTTTTATATTAGCCAATTCCTCGCTAACTTCTACAGCAATGAAATCTTTTTCGAGCGTAATTGTTGGCACTTCTTCGGCTATTTCTGGCTTGTAGAAATCCTGCAAATGCCAATGCGGACGCCCCCATAATTCTTGCAAAAATAGCGTCCAGTCATTTTTTTTGTGCAATGGTTCCAGCAAAGTTTGCCACAATCTATTGCGTTTTTCGCTGCGATTGCGTTGAAAGAAGCGATCGAGAATTTGCCAAGCAAACTGGGCTGCGATCGCATCCGCCAACACCGCACCGACAACCGTGCCATCGCAGACGGGCAATTCAAGAATACCGAGTTTAATTCCTTCTAGTTCGATCGTACAGCACAGGCGATCGCATATTTGGGGAAGAGCGCAAATATCCAAAATTGGTTCGCTCACTTCTACCGTAACTTTCCAAGCAATTTCACCCTTGACTCGCTTAATCTTATTTAAAATATATTTAATTTCATTTTTTGTAAAAATTTTATGATATTTGTGAACCTTACGACTTTTAACCTCTCTCTCAATCCCTTGATGCCAAGGTAAATTCAAACTGAGACTAGCTGCTGTTTCTTGATAAGCTTCCAGCATTTGAGCGTCATATTCAACGCCCAAAAAATGACAAATCTCCTCTAACTTTTTGAGCTTATTATCGAGTATTTCCTCATAATTGACTAATAGATGATTGGATTTATTAGCATATTTGTGACTAATTAACATCGCCTGTTTCCAGCGATCGATACAGTGGTTTAAATCCCAACCAGGCCCCCACAAATCATGATAACTGCTAGTAGCCTCATGCAGAGAAGCTATTGTATCCATACCGTTTCGCAAAATATGTATGAATTTCGCATCCGGTAAAAATCGCTCTATGTCATCAATAAAATATATGTGTTCCGGCGTTTTTTCCAACCAAATGCTTTTGTTTTTTTCCGCCGCCAAACCATCCAAAACTCCGACAAACCAACTAACTTTAGTTCCTACACTTTGAGTATCATCAAAATTTTGCAAAAGTTCAGGGCGATAAATCTCATCCTTAAAAAAAGCTTGCAGCCTACCTGGCAACTTTCCCGCAAACTTCTTGTACAGTAAATAGTGAAAAAACTTAGATTCAGGAAAAGAAATAATTTGAGGATGAGCAGCCAATAAACTTTGAAGCATGGTTGTGCCGCTTCTCGGAGAGCCTACTAAAAATATCCGTTTCATTTTTATACTTGATAAATTGTTTGTGGATGAGATTTTTTTATGAACCGCAGAGAGCACAGAGGGCACATAGGAAGAGAAGAAAGAGGTATGATTCCTGTTCCTCTCTGCGCTCTCTGCGTTTAAAACTCTTTTCCTAACTCCAACTAAAATCCTCCTTCAACAAATCAGAAAGTTCCTGATTGTAAGGTTTGAAATAATCAGTCAATTCTTGTTCGATTTCCGGTGGCATTTTGCTGTATTCATCGACATGATTAATTTCATATTCTTTACTTGGACTCGCACTAATATCCAAAAAATTTAATACTTCTGAAAAGACTTTGCCTGTATGTGTGTAAAAATCTTCGCTCTTGATAATTAGCAACTGTTCTCTAGGAAAATAGTCGAGCCAATTTTTGATTTGTTCTACATAAATTCCCCGCGCCAAATAGGAATAATGCTGGTGGTTAAAACTGTAATAACCTTCATCAGCTTTAATTTTTTCAATCTCACCTTTGAGTCGATCGGGTTCAGAAGCGATCGCCTTTTCAAAATCCAACTTTTCGCAGCCGATCGCCACTTCTAAATGATAGTGCATCCACGCTCGTTTTACCGGGTTTCGCAGCATCACAATCAGCTTAACATCGGGGAAACACTTGTAAACTCGCTCCGCCACCAAAGGATGATAAATATAGTAAGGAGTCATTTCCCACAGCAGCACCTTTTCACCGGCTACACTGCGAGTCAACTGTTTGTTATACCAATTAACACCGCGCTCAAAATTTAAATCAAAAAAGTGAATTTCCCGGGAACCTTCTTTGATAATTTGCAAGTGATTTTCAAGATGGCTGTATAGAGATTCCGTGCCGCAATTTTGAGCGCCAATCATTAAAAAGTCAGGTTTTTGCTTGTTTTCCAACTGAGTCAAAATCTTGGCGTAGCCGGGATTATTCTTATCCAAATTATAAGTTGCAGCGGCTGGTTCGGCTAAATCCAAAAGCGGCATTTTGCCCTCAAATTCCCAGCGGTACGGCGGACAAAGAATCGTTTTTTGGTTTACAGTCGATCGCACGTACAGCGGATAAACCTGCCAATGATAATCGTAGGCGTAAGCCAAAGTTTCCTCGTAAACCCCAGCATTCACGTAATACTGACCGTTTCCTAAATCCAGCCTGTCTATTTGCAGCCGGATTTTACCTTTCCCTTTCACCAGCGGCAGCAGTCTGCCCATTTGATTAGTATTAGTCTCAAAACAACTTTGACCATCATCCCTGCTGATTGTCACGGCAAAAATAGCAGCCGAAATTTCCTGCGACACCGAATAATAGATTTCAATGCTAATAGCATCACCGCTATCTATTTCTGAATCTGGCAACACTTGAACATCGGTAATTTCTACTTCTAAAGAACCGAAGCGATTCTGATGACCTCGCTGTGACGAGCCGCTACTCGTAGCTTCACCAGCACGCAGTGGAGTACGATTTGGTGTGGACGATCGCATTTCTGACAAATACTGACCGACTACCACTTCCGGTTCGCCATAAGCCACGATTTCACCTGATTTCAGCCACAAAGCCCGATCGCACATTTTCTGAATTTGCGACGCGGTGTGAGAAATCAAAACAATCGCACATCCTTGATTCTTAAACTCAGTTATCTTATTCAAACATTTAGTTTGAAAAGCCACATCACCAACCGACAAATGTTCATCAACTAACAGCACTTCTGGATCGGTATGCACCGCCACCGAAAAAGCCAGCCGCATTTTCATCCCCGTACTGTAAGTCCGCATCGGGCTGTCAATAAACTGTTTTAACTCTGCAAATTCCACTATATCGTCAAACCTGCGCGCCACTTCCCGGCGAGTCAAACCGGCCACCACTGCACCCACAAACACGTTTTCTCTACCCGTTAGATCCGTGTGAAAACCCGCACCCAAATCTAACAAACCGCCAATTCTGCCATTAACTTTAATAGTTCCTTCGTCAGCATGACCGATCCCGCCGACAAGTTGCAGCAGCGTTGATTTTCCCGCGCCATTCTTGCCAAGAATTCCCAGCATTTCCCCAGGAGAAACAGTAAAATTTATATTCCGCAGCGCCCAAAAACTAGCCTCCGGCTTCAGCTTCCACCAACCGGACAAAGCGGCTTCCATAATCGTATAAGGTTTTGCCGTAGAGTAGCGGTTAAAACGCTTACCCAAACCCTTGACAATAATTGCTTCACGCATTTACAATTCCTCCACAAAATGATCGCTTTGCCGTCTAAAAATTCCCAGTCCGATGGGCAAAATAGCCGCCACAACCAAGCTCAAAATTAACAGAGCAGGCCAATCCGGCTGCATACCTTTGAGAAGTATGGCGCGGTAAGCTTCAATCAGCGACACCATGGGATTTAAGTAATAGAACATCTGAAATTGTTTCGGTACGCTGTTGATGTCGTAGAAAATTGGAGTTAGGTAAAACATCATCTGCAAAACTACTCCCAAAGTGTGCTGAGTGTCGCGAAAAGTGACATTCAAAGCGGCAAGGGGATAAGCAAAACTAACTGTCAACAAAAACTGAATAATCATCAGCAGCGGCAACAAAAGTAGCACTGAATTCAGATGAACGCCATCTATTGCCAGAAAAATAATTAACACCGGCAAAGCTAACACAAAGTGAATTAGCCCTGTCATCGTCGTGACTACTGGCAAAATTGCCGTGGGGAAATTTGGCTGCCTGATTAGTGCTTTATTAGTGGTAATTAATCCCGTTGATTTAAATAATGCCGTTTGAGACCAACTCCAGATTAACAAACCGCTGAAAGCAAAGGAAGAAAATTTGGGAATATTCAGCGGTACGACAGAGCGAAACAAAAAGGAAAATACAGCCAACTGTAACAGCGGACTGATTAAAGTCCAAGCAATCCCCAACGTCGATCGCTTGTAAAGTAATTTCATATCGCGATCGACCAACACCCGCAGCAAATCAAACCAATGAGCCATTTTGCGCCGATAAAGCAGCGTTCCCGCATTTCTCACCGCACACCTCCTGCAGCTATCTGAGGTTGTGGCTCGGATGCCTCCCATGGCTGAATCTTAACCAAATTCTGAGTCGGCACCTGGGTCAGCTTGTCAGCAATTGGTTCTAAAAAATCAGCTTCAATCAATTTTATTGCCATAATTACCATTTTTGATTTTTGTGTTTTTAAGCTTTAATCTCTATTTATTTAGACTTACTTCAATGCTTCATTACACCTCTATTTTCGGTTGCCGATCCAGCCTAATTATGTCAGTTATAGGAAGGATTTTTTAGTTGTTTTTTGTCCAATACTGTAAATAACTGTAGATGTTGAAGAAGAGTGCTGTCAACTAAACTAGGCTCAGCATGAGCTGCACTTTTGGGCATACCTTTAACCGCGATCGCCCGAGCCAGTGGTTCGGCAAAGTCAAGCGCTAGAATCGATCGCAAGTGAGCGCCCCGCAGTGGCTCTACACCGAATTTGGGAGTGACGTGACCGACTGACAGTTCACCGTAACGGAGGTAAATTCCATCGGGTTTTTGCTCGTCAATCATTCGTTCTGCTGCTTCCCAACCTTCCTGCAAATCGATTTCAATTTCATGTCTGCCCAAATCGCCGCTAGCCGTTCCTTCTTGCATAAAACTAGAAAGAGCCGATCGACTTTTCAACTCATCGATGACACCCCGCAAATACCAATAACCGCGCAATTTTGGCCGCAACCACCGCCAAGTTCCCCGCATCCGCAAGCTTTCGAGTAAATCAAGAGATTTCCTCAGTCCCAGGGCCAGCCAATCCACAGCAGCCGGCCAGAAAAACGTGACCGCCACCACAATTTTATCTACCAACGAGTCAGCAGTTTCGTAGAGTGCTACCGGCAGTATCGGTCTAAGTTCCGGGTGTCGGCGGCCGATCAAAACATCCGATCGCCCTTCCTGACGAGCTCGGCCAAAAGAGCGATCGAGATTATTCGTTTCATGTTCGTAATGATAACCAACAGCATCCCCCGCTACAGCAAAAGGTACATCAGCTTTCAGCAAACGCACCCCAAACTCGTAATCTTCCCGGGCGTTCCCGAAAGTCGCATCGAAGCCATCGAGACGAGCAAACAGTTCTGCATCCAAAGAAAGGTTGCCGCTGAGCAAATCTTGATAAGTAAATCGGTGAGTCGGCTGGCTCATCCGATCGAACTTGTCTTCCCACCACGCTCGCACTTCTACGCCAAAAAATCTAGTTTCTCCCTGCAACTTAGGCGGATAGGGGCCGATGACAGCACAGCCCGGACGCTCTCGGTGAACCCGGGCGTGGCTTTCCACCAAGGGCGGCATTGCTTCGATATCGTCATCGAGAAACAGCAGCAATTTCCCGGTAGCCGAAGCTGCTCCGGTATTGCGGGTTATTGAAGCGCTCCGGCAATTTACCTCGATCGCCTGCACTTTAAACGGAGCTTTGTAGTCTTGCAGCATTGCCAAAGTATCGTCAATGCAGCTATCTGCGACTACAATAACTTCCATTAGGTCGATCGGATAAGTCTGCGAGTGCAAAGCATCAAGAGCTCGCCGCAGCGAAGAACATCGATTGTGACTGGGAATAATTACGCTAACTGTAGGATTTTCTCTATTCATATTGAATTGATTATTGGAACATTGAAGTCATCAGTCATCAGTCATTAGTGATCCGTTGTTGGTTGTTATTCAGAACGAATAAGAAAGAAGAAAGAGGAAAAAAACAGTTTTCCGTGTATGCGTGACTTCCGTGTTCTGAATAAAGATAATTGGTAATTGGAAATTTAAAACAGTCTTCCCTCCGACTACTGACTAATGACTGCTGACTGCTGACTTCTTCCCTTTAACTTCCTGCAACCACTTCCTAGAAGCAAAATAAGCCATCGGCCCACTCACGCAGCCCCGCAGTTGAGCCAACAGCAAATCGCTCGGAATCGCATCCGGCTGCTTCCGCAAAGAAGCAAATAATTCAGGAATTTGCTTGGAATACAGCCATCCCAAAGCTAATCGCACCACCCCTAATTCGCGATTTTTCACCAAAGTCCGCGTCCAGAAAGCGTAGACTCCAACTCCGTAGCAGTACATAGTTTTGCGCAAGTCTTCCCAATCGCGTCGGTGGCGGTGCCAACTCAGGGCTCTCGGTTCGTAAACAATGCGGTAGCCAGCGGTGAGAATCCGAGCATACAGTTCGTGATCTTCCCCGCATTTAGCCGGCGTCCCCACGCCCAAAGCTTCGTCAAACAATCCTATAAAGTCGATCGAACTTTTGCGTAAAGCCATGCTTGCCGAAACCCCCACCAGATAGACAACCAGAGGGTTGCAGTGCGCCCCGTCAAAAAATCGGCGCTCAAAGCCCCGCCCGTGGGGGCTGTAGCGCTCGAACCATTCTTGCGCTTCTGTTTCCAGTTCCAAGGGCATCACCAGCCCCGTAACGCACATAACTCGGGGATCGCTGAAATTTCGCAAGAGCGATCGCAGCCAGTTCGGATCGGGTACTGCATCGTCATCTGTAAACGCTACGAATTCGTGTTTAGCTTCGCGTAAAGCTCGGTTGCGGGCAGCGCTGGAGCCCGGTAGGTCTTCGCGCACATAGCGGACTTTTGGGTAATTTTTGATTAGTTCCTCGGTAGCGTCCGTAGCGGGACAATTGTCAATTACCAAGTATTCCTGACCGTCGTCTGGGAGCTGCATCAGCGCGTCCATACAGCGCCGCAAATCTTCCGGGCGATCGCGCGTGCAAACTGCTACTGTGGCGATCGGCATTGCCTGCACGGGCCCGCGTTCATCCCATGCGAGGGCATCGTAGAGCCAATTTTTCCAAAGGTTCTCGCCCGCTGCATTTATCAGTGTTTCCCGCAATTGGGAGCCGTCTGTGCGACCTCCGACTAGCGATAACAGAGCTTGCCCGATCGGTTTTCCGTGCAGTCGAATTAAAACTAAGGCTTTGCTGTAACGCTCCTCAACCTTAATTTCTGGCGGGAGTTTCGAGATTTCCAGGTCGAGAATAGCTGTTGCCATGAGTTATGCCATTTTAGATTTTAGATTTTGATTTTAGATTGCAAAAAACTCATAGATACTCCGTATTTTACCGGATGTATTTTAGCCGAAATTGTTTTAGGGATAGCAACTTATCAATGCCATACTTGCCGGTCGCCGATCGCGAATTAAACATAAAGCCTCATTTTTTTTATGGCTGTTATTTATTTTTACTTTCTATGACCGACTGATGTCAACTTTTTTTCCTAGAGAATATTTGTCCTCGAAAACGATCGCTCGTTGAGGCTGGTGTCAATTACAGGTGTTATTGGTTGTCGGCGCGCTACCAAGTCTCGCCATTAATGCCAAATCTAAAAACCCGATTTTGCGATAAAACCGGGTTTGTGCGATCGCTCCTCATTTCAGTTTGAATTGCGATCGGGTACTATTCAAGGGCAACATACCAAACAATTAAACAGTCTCGCAATTCAAACTTTCGCGAGTAGTAGTTCTAGTATAAGAATTCCAACTATCCAACTCCTCCGAACTCCGGTGACAAAGCATCGCCCTCACCGCCTCGCCAAGTCCCCGAACCCCAGTAAAATCCGCACCTTCAATGCTAGTAACGTGATCCAAACTAGCACCAGTCAAATCAGCCCCTCGAAAATCAACTTCCTGCAATTCCGCACCATTTAACCGCGCATCCCGCAAGCAAGCACCTGTCAGAAAAGCCCTCCGCAAATTAGCACCGCTCAAACCCGCACCTTGCAGATTAGCACCAGTCAAATCAGCCCCGCTCAAGTAAGCGCCCAGCAAATTAGCACCGCTCAAATCCACAAACCGCAAATTAGCCGTATTCAAAAAAGCCCCGCTCAACAGAGCTCCGGGCCCCACAGCCCCGCAACTTTTGTATCTAAAACCCGAGGGCCAAACTGTCAGCGAGTCGTAGAGAGCAACTTGCAATTTCGAGCCGTTCAAATCAGCCTCGCTCAGATTAGCATTCCGCAAATCAGCCCTGCACAAACAACTGTTTTGCAAAGCAGCAGACTTCAAAATCGCCCCTTGCAAATTAGCGCCCCGCAAATCAGCCTCAACCAGATTAGCACCGCTCAAATTAGCACCGCTGAGGTTAGCGCCAATTAAACTAGCACCGCTGAGGTTTGCACCGCTGAGGTTTGCACCGCTCAAATCGCTATCGTACAATTCAATCCCGCTCAAATCAGCGTCCGGGAACTCAGCCCCTGCCAAACTTTGCCTCGACTTCAAAGTCCGTAAAATCTCCGAATCGGAATTTGTGCGATCGATCTTTAAATTAACCATTTCATTAAAAAAAATACTTCAATTCAAATTATCATACCTTGACCAGAACTACTCTGGGCATCCCTTACTAAACTTTACAATCAAAATTTATAAAATTTAGTAAAATCGAGAAAACCTAATTGGTAAAAAATCAGCAAAGGTCACAAACGCTATGAAAATTAAACCGCCAATGACAATGATGGACTTCTTTCGCAAAAGCGAAGGAACCTGGTTTTCGCAGCGTTCAGTCCATCACTTCGATGCCGCCGCAGACGAGTCAGGAGAATCAAATCTCATCATTCAAGTCATGGAAAAAGACCACCCCAAAATCCAAGAACTGTGCGACAAACAAGGAGTTGATCCAGCACTAGCCGTCGGCGGAGCTACATTCATGTGGCAGACAACCCTCGACGCCAAAGACAAAGAACCAAACCCAAATTACGCAGCAATTCTAGTAGATATTCCCGAGCCAAACAATCCGCAATCTGGAAAATTTCTCCGCAACCAAGGCTATGTAGAAGGAATACCAGTTATCGGCAGATACAATTTTGCTGCCGATGGAGTATTGACAATCGACACTGAATATGAAAAAAATCAAGGTCAGGAACGCTGCTGGTTTATCACCGACGATTTCCGCGTGCGCGTCAGCACAGTGAGGATGATGAACGGAATAAACTTAATGACTTACAGTTCCGAACGCCGCTGCGTCGCCCCCGAAGTTTTGCAGCAAATAATTCAAAAACAAGTCATCAGTCATTAGAAAGAAGGAATACAAAATCCGCGTTAAATACCCCCTGTATTTCTTAGTCCGCCTCTGCTCGGACGAGAGCTTGTGCAGTAGCGATTTCAAGCTCCGAATCATCAAGGGGGTAACTCTTTTCCCTAACAGCGTTCATCAAACCTAGTATAAAAACTACCGTATTTAATCCAGTATTGTTTGAGCTCGTATTCAGGAGCGTGCAAACTCGCCTTAGCCTGATACAAAATAACTTTTCGGTGATTGCCAATCCAAACCTTATTAATCGGATGAACGCAAATAAAAGTCCCCCCCAAACTCTCAATGCACTCCCCAAAACTTTCAATAGTAGGATATTCTAACGTTTCAAATATCAAAAAATTTCCCGAACAAATCAAGTGCCGGCTCCGAATCCAGCACTCCATTTTTTTTTTAGCTAATGGCGGCAACATAATATATTAAACATTCAGTTTTTTTCACTGTTTTTTTCACTGTTTTTCTCACATAACTAATGTGGCCACAGGCAATTCGTTAGCAAAACTTTCGACTTTTTCAAACAGCAAAGGCCCCTCAGTCGAACCCCAAACCTGCTCGCGAGTATTAACATCCATTCCTCTGTCTAAACTTACCCAAGTATGCTCTGTCAATTCCACATCGCTGACTAAATAAGTCTCGCACCCCTTGCGATTAATCAAACACTTTTCTCCCGGCTCCACACTTCCTCGAAACATTTCGCCATCTCTCTTAAATATCATAGAACAGTTATAGCGCCGTTCAATACAATCCGGCTTAATAGTCCTGAGAATATCTAATTCGCGCCCTGCACCCGCATATAGCATACCATCTTTTAGGCCGTAATTCTCTATATAAATTTGACCTTCTTGTTCGACGAGTCGGTGAATTCCTTGACGGTACGGATTCCACAAATCGTAGTCATAAACCTGTTCCGAATAAAAACCGATTCCGCCAAAAAACTCAAAGGGTAAAGGTCGAAAAAAAACCCGAATGTGAGCGTAACTTTGCGGATTGGCACTTGCCTGCTTTTGGTTGCTAAAATGCCCGGCCATCCAGCTAGCTAGGGCGATAAGTTCACTTGTCATTGGGTAATTGGTAATTGATAATTGGGAAGTTGAAGGAAGAAGTAAGTCCCCCAACGAAGGAGCGTACAAGATTTAACCGATGGATGTTAACAAAAGAAGTCAAGCGTGAAGAAAAAAAGTCATTAGTACATTCCTGCATTTGTGACAGATGACAGATGACTGATAATAAGTAATTACCCATGAGCCGTGACTAATGACTGATGACTAATTAGAGGATAAACAGCGGATTTCTGATGAAAAAGAAGCCGTGGTCACACCTGCACCGTCGCCTGTTTTGATCAGCGAAACGCGGAAGCGCAGATTGGGAGTGCCGAACCAAATTCGCTCTTCAGCAGCGGCCCGATCGTACTCTGTGATTAAAATAAAAGTTCCATCTTCTGTCAACTGGTAGCGACCCACAGCAGGCACTGTCTCAGCATACCCGCGATCGCGCAGCAATTTGCCTTCTGACGGATTTTCTGCATTTGGCACCGGTACGAGCACGCAACTTCCTTGCAGCACTTCTTTCTCGTCCCAATCCGACTCCCCCTCCCAACTCATCCGAAAAGGATGAGCCGCCGTCACCGGATCGATATTGTAAGATTGACAAAGCTCAACTACTTCTGGATCGTCCGCCTTCAGAGCTACAATTTCAATTCTAGAACGAACTTCCTCAAAGTGACTGAATGCTAAATGGTGAGCGCTTCGTTGCGATCGCCATTTGCCAATTGAACGCTCGATAAATTCATTCAAGTTCATTTTATATTGAAGGCAAAAGGAATAAGGAAGAGGGAAAGGAATTGGGCAAATAATTAAAAATTACCAATCAAAAACGCCATTTTTAAGTTGGAGTCTTTAACGCAGATACACGGATTCAATACTGATTTAACAGTATTTTCATCCGCGTATCATTGCATATCTTTGCCGTACTGTCAACTGTTATTTGTACTTAGTCAATGACCAATTACCAATAACTGACGATCGATGACCAATCTAAGCAACCTCAGTAATGCTGAGGATTTTTCCCCCGCTTTTATTGATATACTGAATGTTCTGAGATAGCTGGCTGTAACCCACTTCGTAAGTTACATTGCTCACCTTCCTCCGCGCACCCGTGCCTTTGACAGCCGAGATCCGAAAACGCTTGCCAGTATTGCTGTAAGCACCGGAACCGCTAGCAGGAGATTTGATTTTAGTGGCGAGATTAGCACCTACATCGGCAATCAATTTTGCCTGAGATCCCGCATCGCTACTAGCATCGCCGCGGTACAAAGCAAACATCCGATTGAAAGCAACATTTTTGCTGCCAACTTGGCTGCGAGTGCTGCGGGGATACGGAACAGTATTCTCGCCAAAATTTGCATTGTACTCGTTGCTATCGAGATAAGAGTCAATTTCAGCGTCGTATCCTTGCTCGTTATAAGTGATAACGTGTTGCGAAATCTCCGATTGATCCGCCGGTGGGCGACCCAACAAATGCTTAAAATTGAGTTCGATAAACCGATACGCAGAGTTCGACTCAAAAAAGAGCGATCGATACAGCTCAGATTTGGCTACCAAATTTACAAAACCCTTAACGCTAATATCGCCATTGCGCAATAGCGATTCGGCGCTCGTGAGTCGATCGCACTCCATCAAGTGTGCATTGCCCAAGACCTGTTTGTAAACAGCCCGAATCACTGTTTGCAAATCATCTTCTGTAGCATTCGGTCGCATTTCCACTGGTGTCGATTCCACAGCCCATAAAGACATTTGATTTTCTCCTAGTTTTCCATCAATTTTGTAGTTACTAACTGGTAACGATTCAGGTAATTGGTAATTGGCAATTTAAATTTTAGAATTCAGAATTCATTCTTCTTCATCCTCTTTTTTTACGCATTTCCCCTTACCAATTACTCAGAATCGATTACCCAATTTCGGTGATGCTGATGATGCGGCCGCTCGTCCGATTAATCCGCTGAATTTGCGGCGTCATTCTGTTTCCGGGAACAATATACTCAACTGTGCTGCGGCGGCGAGGTCCGTTGTACTTCGCACCTTGCACCACAATCTTGAACATCTTTTCAGTAGCGTCGGCATAACCACCAGCACGGCCTCCAGACATCGGCGGCACAATCTTGCTGCTGCTGTTAGTTGCTACAGCATAAGTTAGCTGAGATTGCTTCTCTTTGTCCGTTTCCGCAGGACCGCGGAACAGAGCAAATATCCGGTTGTAGCCGACTTGTTTTTGACCGACTTGGCTGACAGCAGCGCGGTAGAAAGGTACGGTATTTTCGCCGAAGTTTTCTTGATATTCTTTGCTGTCAAGATAAGAGTCAATTTCCGCTTCGTAACCTTGTTCGTTGTAGATGCGAACGTGTTCGGAAATCTCCGCTTGATCTTGAGGCGCTCGACCTAACAAATGTTTGAAATTGAGTTCGACAAATCTGTAAGGAGAAGCTGTTTCAAAAAAACGGGCGCGGTACATCTCTGATTTGGCGATCGCCCGCACGAAGTCGCGCACGGAAATGCTACGATCGCACAACTGAGATTCTGCACTCGTCAAACGCTCGCTCTCCATTACGTGAGCGTTGCCCAAAACCTGCCGGTAGGCTGCGCGGATCGCGATTTGGATCTCTTCCAAACCGCTAGTCTGCCACAGTTCAACTGGCGATCCCGAAAAAGCATCGATTCCGAATTTTACTGCTGGTGCTGTACTGACCATTTTTACTGTCTCCCCATCCTTATTCCGTGGATAAAAAACCTTTGAAAATCAGCTTTTCTACTGAGTTGAATCCCCCTAGTAGATTTCATCTGCCATAAGTGTCAAGTAGGGTGCGCGGCCCGGCGCGCACCTTACCCAGTCAAGTAGCGTGCGCGGCCCGGCGCGCACCTTACCCAGACATTTTGCTGTTGCCTAGCTCACGGGTGTGATGCTAGCAATCACGCCGCCCATTTGGTGAATCCGCTGGTACTCTTGGGATAATTTGTCAAAAGGCACCAGATAGACTTGGTTGCTGCGGCGGAATTTAGAGACGCGGTTGACCACATTCGATCGATAAGCCGTAACTTCGATCCGGTAGACCTTGCCTTCCTCGCCAGCACCTGCTCCGTGACGAGTCCGAGCTCCACTGGGGGAGTCTTGGAACGACCAGCCGTTCGAGCCGCCCGAAGGAGCGATCACGGCCAGGGGCGTTTCGCGAATTACGTGCTTGTACAGTTTGGGATTCTTGCCGGCCAAACTGCCTTTCAAGTCGCTGCTGGAAGCACCCCGCAGCAGTTGGAACATATAGGTAAACCCAACCATGTTCTTACCTGTTTGGGTTTTGTAGCCCCGGTAATACGGCACTGTGTCTTCCCCGTAAGCGTTTTGGTACTCGTCGCTGTCGATATAGGAATCGATATCAGCCTCGAAGCCGCTTGTATCGAGGATGCCACTGTGATACTTTGTTTCGTCGTAGCCGTCAGGAGCTCTGCCTAACAGGTGCTTGAAAGTCAGCTCGGTATAGCGGTAGCGCGGGCAAGTGTCAAAAAACCGGGAGCGGTAAAGCTCCGATTTTGCCACTTGGCGCACGAACTCGCGGACGCTAATTTCACCGCGTTTTAGCTGCGATTCGGGAACAGCAAGCCGTTCGCTTTCCATCACATAAGCATTGCCCAAAACTTGTCGGTACACTGCTTGAATCACGGTTGCGGCTTCCTCATCCGAGCGTCCGGGCCACAACTGAACGGGGTCTGTGTCTTCAAATAGGGCGACGCCCAATTGAGATGCAGGTCCAAAAGCCATTTAAACTCTCTCCTGGATAGCCACAAGGTTTGCTGAGAATAATGTATCAAACTTTTACAAAGAGACCGATTGAACTCATCAAGTCGCTATCTGCCCTGACAGCAGCAGCGACGCTCCATGATTCCGGTTCTTCAGGTTTTGATTATTGGACTATACACCGCCCTCAAAACCCGAGAGATGAAGATTTGTAAAGTTTTGTCAACATCTTTGGGCTGCTGAATTAAAATCTTCTCATAAAAAAGACTAGCTTTTAGCAGGCGCAAATTGTGAAAAAAGGTTTAAAACTCAGAATATGAGATCGAGTTCACTGCTCTTACACGGTGCAATAAAATGTAACTTTTGATGCCAGAACCAGTAGCATTAACTGTGTCCAAAGCCTTTTGCCCCAGGGCTAATGCCTTCGGAAAATCGCTTTCCCGGTCGTGCATCAAATTTTAAGTGCAATTACTTTCCTGGCACGGAAGCCGGAGCCTGCGAGCAAACATTTAACTCCAGGGCTGAGGCACCATAACTTTGATAAACCGGATTTTTTTTACCGGGAGCGAGGGCGGTAACAAAGTCTTTTCGTCCATCAAACCCGGTTTCTGCGTCCGGGACTGAACTAGATCGAATGAATGCAGTCGCTATCGATGTTGAAATCTGGCGATACTGCAAGTTTCGCGCAAAGGAGGGAGCTAACCGCAGTGATGGATCTCGATTGTTTAGCTTACGGCGCAGGCCACGCACAGGAAGGGGTCTGTCTGCTAGTGCGAATGGGGCCGCACCGCATTTTACTCGACTGCGGTGTAGAGGATGTCTCACCCCTGTCAGCGACACTAAATCGATCGCTGCCAGCCGATTTCGTGGTGTGCAGCCACGCCCACTCCGACCACGCCAGAGGTTTGCTAGCACTCCATCAATCTTTCCCCCACTTGCCAATTTACGCCAGCGAAGTGACAGCGCGACTGCTACCGCTCAACTGGCCGTCTCTGGCTCAGCAGCCGGAGTCGCATTTCTGTCAGGCACTGCCCTGGCAATCCCCGGTGGAACTGCGCCGGGGACTGAGCGTGCAGTTGTTCCCGTCGGGCCATTTGCCTGGAGGGGCGGCCGTGCTTCTGACTTATGCGGCCTCCCACCGCACCTACACCCTGGTTTACACCGGGGACTTTTTTCTGTCCAATTCTCGTTTGGTGGAAGGTTTGCCCCTGGGAGAACTCAGGGGCATGAAGCCGGACGTGCTAATTGTCGAAGGCAGTTACGGCACGGCGCGCCACCCTCACCGCCGACAACTGGAAAATCAGTTAGCCGATCGCATCCACCACGCCATCGCCGACGGGTATTCGGTACTGCTGCCCTCGCCGGCGATCGGTTTGGGTCAAGAACTGCTGATGCTGCTTCGCAGTCACCACTACTTCACCGGCCGCGACTTGGATATTTGGGTGGACGGCACTGTCGCCGACGGGTGCGACGCTTATCTGGAACTGCTGCCCCAATTTCCCACCGCCGTCCAAAATTTTGCTCTGCACCAACCTTTGTTTTGGGACGAAAGGGTGAAACCCCGCGTCCGCAGGCTGTCTGCCGAACAGCGCCCCGGATTGGGTTCCACGCCATGTATTGTGATTGCGGATCAAATTGCTGATTTGGCTTTGTACGTTGCCGATCGCACCAATCCTTGGATTTTGCTCGCACCTCAAAAACCCGGATATCCCGTCAGGGACTGGCTGGGCAACTCGCCCCAATCAGGAGTCAGAAGCGTCGAAACTTATCTGCTAGCCGAACACTGCGACGGCCCGGGGACTACCCAGCTCATCCACAATTTGCGTCCCCAGCACGTAATTTTGATCCACGGTTCCCCTGCGTATTTGGCTGACTTGGCTAACTTGGACGAGCTGCGAAACCGCTACCAGTTGCACACTCCGGCTGCCGGAACACTTGTCGAACTGCCGATCGGGGAAATGTTTTTGCAGCCCGCTATCCCGGAAACTAACTATGAGGGAGAACTCAGCGAATTGGGGACAGAGGTAGCCATTAGCTTGCCGAGTCCGATTACAGCCGATCCTCGGTGGGCCAATTTTGCCGATACCGGTTTGGTAGAAGCGCGCTGGCAAGGTGAAGAACTGGTACTGCGCGGCATCTCCCAGCGAGAACTGCTTTTTCAAGGCAGCGCCGTTCAGGCCAACCTCGAATGCTGTGGCAATTGCCAGCACTACCGCGGCCAGCGCTGTTGGAACCAGTCCAGTGCTTTGTTTGGGTTTAAAGTTACTCCCGACGGTTTCTGTCCGGTGTTTGAAGCGATACCGGAGTCCGAACTTTTCCTAGATGCAGAAACAGACGGCTAATAAGTAATTGGACAGAATTAATTACACGCTGATTCTTTGCTAATTTTTTACTAGACAAGGCTTGTAGCCCATAGTTTTGTGTAATTAATTGTGTCCTGCTACTTAACCTGCCGGGACACCTCCAAACCAGCTAGCAGGCAAAGAAAACAAAAGAACAGTCCTCGACGCACCCAGGCAAAACACCCGGTTTAAGCAGCGGTAAGCTGTCGCGCGTTGAATTTGTCAGCTACTGTGTACTTCAGCTTTTGTGGGGTGGGTAGAAAAGCCCGCCGTCAAGCTTAAATTTATAGCAACCGCGCCCGACGTTTAGGACGTTCTTAATCGCTGAAACCCTTGCTGTTACTGCTGCTTCTTCCTTCTTCGTTCTGTTTGCCCGCTCAGCTTCCCCTTAAGGAGCTTCTTCCTTCTTCCTTCTGCTATGAATGCAAAATAGCTGATTTAGTGACAACCAGAATATTTTTGGGCTAAACCGGATTTTTTGGATAATTCCTCCAAAAAAAAGGGAGAAAAGTTGTTTTCTTTTCCCCCAAGTTTTCCCTGTCCCTCCAGCGCGAGAGCGAAACTATTCCAAATTCGAGTCCGGGTAGTGATTGCGAATTTGTTCGGCTTCGGGACAATCGTCAGAAACAAGGGGTTCGCAGTTAGTTCTCGACACCGAAGCCAACTTCTGGGACACAGCTCCAATACTTTCGAGACGCACCATTTCTTCCCAAGAGCTGATTTCGTCTTCTTCGTCGGTTTCGTAGCGCAGCGTGACTAGATCCCCTTCAATATCTAGGATACGAGCGCGCTCTATCCAACGTTGCTGATCTCGAAGAAAAATAGAAACCTCACGACCATCACAACAGAGTTGATAGATTTTGCGCTGTAGCATTTGTCAGTTCTCCTGCGCAGTGTATTGGCTCAAAAAGATTGCCTGTTTACAGTACAGTAACGTACTTTGGGTTTTACATCGGAAGGCACAGTCCGATCGGCTGACCAGTTTCACGTTTTCCGCAAATTTGGTAACGATGGGAGTTACCAAATTTGATTTTACCACCAAATCTATCTAGTACGCCATTTATCCAATTACAGGTTGTGCAGCCATTGGCATCCCTCGCGGGAGGCATTTGCCACTATCGATCGAATAATCAGGACTTGACGGAGCGATCGCTCAAACAGCGATAATAAAAACAGACTCTGCCTCAGAAAGCTCGCTCTCTGAGGCCTCAAGTCGCCCAGAAACCTGTAGGTTCGACCTTAGTTTCGATCGCCCAGTACACTGTATTGACTCAATATTAAATCTCAAATCGAGCCCTTCAACTCGCCCAACATTAATTTTTTTGCCAAATGATTTGACTCCAACCCAACTGCAATCATAAACTTGACCTTATCCAAAGATGGATACAGAGCTGGAAAACTCAAGTCGCGCAGAACTCTCTAGTTTGGACGTTAGTTTTAGCCCCCAGTAAAGCCTTTGGACAATCTCAAATCTCAAATCTCAAATCTCAAATCGACAGACCGAAGTGTGATAAAAATCACTGACAGCAGACAGCCCCTAAATGTAGAAAATGGTGGCGGCCAACAACTAGCTTCAAAACGGGCAGCGGAACCTGTGGCGGTTAAGCTAAAAGAATTGCGGTTCCGTTCAAAACAAATTGGAGTCAGCGCTCGAGCGTGTTAAGGAGGCTAATTGATGGTGTACGCAGAAAAGTGGTCGCAGCCGTCTATCTTGGAGCTAGCGCGATCGGGCAACTTTCAAGCCCTGAATTACTGGATTGACAGCTTGCTCCGACCCGAAGGGATTTATGCCCGCGTCGAACAGGCTCAAGCCGGCTGCGTCCAAATCCTAGTAGAATTCCAGCGCGAATTTGCGTCAGACACTACATTACTGGGGAGCACTCTCCGAGAAGGCTTAGTCAAATTTATTTGCCACCAAATTTGGAGACTCAACTCGCCAGCAGTAGAAGGGGTGCGAATTCACGCGCGCTTGGCTGGGGAACCAGAAATTCTCTGGAAACAGTCAGTGCGAATTGTCACTCCCGCAAACCGCCGGCAGCGGCGTTACCGTTCCCTACTGGTCGTCGATTGGGTTAAATTTAAAACGTATCGTTCTCTGCTGCTAGTAGGATCGGCACTTGCATCATTTGTTTTAGGGTGTTGGGTCAGCTACCACGAGGCTCTGGCCATGCGGTCAGTATCCCCAGTATCCCCGTACCAGCAAGCAGCAGTAATGGGGCCGCCTCCAAAACGTCCGGATTCGGTGCAAGCGGCCTTAGAAGTAGTACCTGTAATTCAACAAAAGCAGGTTGCCAATCCCTACGACCCAACCGTAACGCTGATGTTCGGAGGAAACGTGAATCTATTGGATGCGATCGGAGCATCTGCAGGCAACGATTACCATTGGGCTTTCGCCAATATGGACGAGTATCGGCAAGCAGATGTGGCGATGGTTAACCTAGAAAACCCCCTGACTCGCTCTACCTTGGGCTCTGGCAAAAAACAATTAAATTTTAAAGCCAATCCAGAATTGGTGAAAGTATTAACAGCAGGAGGAGTGGATATTGTCAATCTGGCAAATAACCACGCTATGGATTACGAGGAACCGGGGCTGGTGGAGACTATAAATACTTTAAATAATGCTGGGATTCAGCATCTGGGAGCCGGCAGAAATATTAAAGAAGCGAGGCGTCCAGATATTATTGAGGTTAAGGGTCATCGGATTGCGTACCTCGGTTATTACGATACCGACCTTCACGCCGCCGACCAAGGAAAAGCCGGCACTAACCCCCGCCGCAACAATCGGGTGGCAGAGGATATTCGAGCTCTCAGGGGTCAGGTAGACTGGATTATTGTTAATTACCACTGGGGAGTCGAATTGGCAGATTATCCGGGGGACTGGCAGATAGATTTGGCTCGGTTCACGATCGACCAAGGAGCAGATTTGGTAGTGGGACACCACCCCCACGTCTTGCAAGGTGCAGAAATTTACAAGGGCCGCCCGATTGTTTACTCGCTGGGTAATTTTATATTCGGCGGGAATGCTCGCAGCGATTACGATACCGCAGTCCTGAAAGTATCGCTCAAAGACAGGAATATGAAGGTAGAATTTTTGCCCGTGGAAGTGACAAAGTTTCAGCCGCAGGTGGTGAAGGGAGCCGCGGCCGATCGCATCCTCAAACACGTCGAGCAAATTTCTAGTATTTTCGATCGGCCGATGCGATCTTCTGTAGTTCTCGATGCCCAAATCAACCCAGGAACAGCACCAAAGACTCCAAATTCTCCATTGCCAGGAGCAGCAAAGAGCGATACCTACGGGCCCGGGCCCGGTTCTCCAGTCCCCGCCGGAGAAAGCAATATACCAGGCACCGGACAACCCAAACCTACTCCGATTTTGCCGGCTTTGCCTGCTGTCCCCAAACAGCCGGACAACTCCTCATTGTTCCAGAACGGGGCGGGGCCTGCAATTGAGTCAAGCCCGCCCCCGAGTCAAGATTTGCCGCCCCGCATCTACCGCACTCCACCTCAAAATCCCAGCCGGGAAGCAGAGCCGTTTACCAAAGAGCCATTCATCAAAGAACCGTTTATTTCGCCCCCATCTCCCAGTCAAGGAGTGGTGCCTGGCCCCCAAAGCTATGTTCCCCCAACTCGGCATCTATCTTTCAAAGTCGCTGTCAAAGAGCAGCCGACCTCGAAGAGCGTTCCAGGCACAAGCAGCGATCGCTCCAAGCAGCGGATCGCCCTGCCTCCTATAGCTGCGAGCATTGGTTAGCCGGTGGGGTCGAAGCAAGGATGCAGGGGGAGGAAAGGGTCGGTAATGGGTGAACAGCAACATACCAGCGACCAATTATTAACGACCGATTTACTGACAACCAATGATCGATGACCTACTACCGATGACAAATGTGTTTGCGATCGCGCTCAAGCAAAAGCAGTACAAAACCTATATCCTCTCCGACGAAACCGCTAACTCCTGTCTAGAAGTTGTGCCGGAACGGGGCGGTATTGCCACTAGCTGGTTGGTTGAAGGCAAAGAAATCTTCTACTTGGACGCGGAACGGTTCGCCAATCCCGATCTAACTGTACGTGGCGGGATTCCCATCCTGTTTCCCATCTGCAGCAATCTCCCCGACAATACTTACACCCACAAGGGAGTGCAGCGAAAGCTCAAACAGCACGGCTTTGCTCGCGACTTGCCTTGGAGGATAGGCGAACAAGTTACCGAGGGCGGTGCGGCTCTGACCCTGATTCTCGACAGCAGCGACAAAACGCTGGCTGTTTATCCCTTTGATTTCCAACTAGCCTTCACTTATCAGATTAAAGGCAATTCTTTGGAAATTTTTCAGCAATACACAAATCGGTCTGCCGAACCCATGCCGTTTTCTAGCGGCTTGCACCCCTACTTTTTGGCGACGGACAAATCTCAGCTCCGCTTTGAGATTCCCGGGATGCAGTACAGAGATCGGAACACCCACTCCAAGGGTTATTTCACCGGGGTTTTTGACCACACGCAGGATGAAATTGATATTTCCTTTGATGAACTCACTGGTCTGGCGGCTACTGTCACTGACGCGGCTCGGGGCTTGCGGCTCACCCTCAGTTACAACTCCAGCTACGGGAAGTTGGTTTTGTGGATGGTTAAGGACAAGGATTTTTACTGTTTGGAACCTTGGACGGCTCCTAGAAATGCGCTCAACACTGGCGAACACTTGATTTATTTGCAGCCGGGAGCGACTTGCGAGATGCTGGTTCGCATGACTGCAACTTTTTTTTGAAAAAGACTTGCTATTTCAATAGATGGGTGCTACTATTAGAAATTGTGTGCGGAAACAATGTTTGAGCGGGTCGCTAGCTCAGCGGTAGAGCATTCGGCTTTTAACCGATTGGTCTCGGGTTCAAATCCCGGGCGACCCATTTTTCAAGGCAGAAGCTAAAAAGTAGAAGGCAGAATTAATTCTAGCTTTCAAAAAAAATTCAGGACAATCCCTGGGGGTTGGCCTGAGTTTTTTGTTGGGCAATGTGGATTTTTTGAGGCTAAATTGAAATCTGGAAACATAATGCGCGATCGGCTACAAATTGTCTTAAGATTGTCGTAAGAATTGAACTTGTCCAAAATCCACTGTTTAGAAACCACAAATAACTAGGAGGAATATCTATGGCGCTTGTACCTATGCGACTGCTGCTCGACCACGCGGCTGAAAACGGTTACGGCCTACCGGCTTACAACGTCAACAACATGGAGCAAATCCAAGCGATCATGCGCGCTGCTGACGAAACCAACAGCCCCGTGATCTTGCAAGCTTCTCGCGGCGCTCGCTCCTACGCTGGGGAAAATTTCCTGCGCCACCTGATTTTGGCAGCAGTTGAAACCTATCCTCACATCCCCATTTCCATGCACCAAGACCACGGCAATGCCCCCGGCACTTGCTATTCTGCCATGCGCCAAGGTTTCACCAGCGTGATGATGGACGGTTCTCTGGAAGCGGATGCTAAGACTCCCGCTAGCTACGAGTACAACGTTGAAGTTACTCGCGAAGTGGTGAAAGTGGCTCATTCGATCGGCGTTAGCGTTGAAGGCGAACTGGGTTGCTTGGGTTCTCTGGAAACAGGGATGGGCGAAGCAGAAGACGGCCACGGCTTTGAAGGCGCGCTTTCTCACGATCAGTTGCTGACAGATCCCGAACAAGCTGTTGATTTCGTCGAGCAAACCGGCGTTGATGCTCTAGCAGTCGCGATCGGCACTTCTCACGGCGCTTACAAGTTCACTCGCAAGCCGACTGGCGAAATTTTGGCAATCAGCCGCATTGAAGAAATTCACCGCCGCTTGCCGAATACTCACTTGGTAATGCACGGTTCTTCTTCTGTGCCCCAAGACTTGCTGGAAATCATCAACAACAACGGCGGCAAAATCCGCGAAACCTACGGCGTACCTGTGGAAGAAATCCAAAAGGGTATTAAGTGCGGCGTTCGCAAGATCAACATCGATACTGACAACCGTTTGGCGATTACCGCTGCGGTGCGCGAAGCTTTGTTTGCTAAGCCCGACGAGTTTGACCCCCGCCACTTCTTGAAGCCGTCGATCAAGTATATGCAGAAGGTTTGTAGCGATCGCTACAACTCTTTCGGCTGCGCCGGTAACGGTACAAAGATTAAGCAAGTGTCTTTGGACGATTTTGCAGCTAAGTATGCTAAGGGCGAATTGAGCTCTTCTGCTAAGAAGACTGTGGCTGTTTAAGAATTTTAGCTTTGAGATTTTAGATTAGTCTGAAGTCTCAAGTTTGGATTGCCGGGTAGCTTTGAAGTTGCCCGGTTTTTGTTTTTGGACACAAACCCATAGAAGTGATATCAATTCCGGTTGCACTCCTTATGATGGGGAGTAGGGAGTGGGGAGCATTCGTAACAAGTTAGAAAGGAGTAGATTTTGTCAATACCCCTTTGTGCATAAATATAATTGAATAATAATGATAATCGCTAGCGATTATCATTATTAATAAGTTGTCGCCTCGATTGGTGTGGCACACCCGATCGATCATAATGGCGGACGATTGATAACAGTCGCGGGCGATCGATAACAGTTGCGGGCGATCGATAATAGTTGCACCACAGCCGTGCACGGCAGCTAGGCGTGCTCGCACAATCGATGGCAAGCGTTGGTACGATCTAAGGATATCATTGAGCAATATAGCAATCCTAAATCAGTTGCAAACTAATCGGGCTTCAATAATCATGATTAAGTTGATATTAATTCAGGCTTTTCAACAAAAAAGTCATACATATATAACTTGGGGAAATCAAAAACTTGACAATGAGTTACCAGCATAAATAAATTTTTAATAAGTGGGAAAGACTTACATAAATACCAGTGTTCTCTCAAAAATCTTTTGCCTTGAAGCCAAATATCTTCTACAGGGTTTTGCTCGGGTGCATTAGGTGCAAATAATTCACATTTTATCAACCATTCAGATTTTGCTAAATCTTGATTTACCTCATTCAGATAATCTCGCATTTCTCCGTATTTATGATAACTCGCTCCATCCCAAAATATTAAAATTCTAGCTCCTTTATTTAGGGCTTGCTGAATAAGTGCTGAAAGGTTCACCATCTGAGGGTTTCGATCGCGATCGCACGGGTGGTAAGTGCAAC
>NZ_JAUBSX010000031.1:0-48012 GCF_036704885.1 Microcoleus sp. F4-D5
CTCATCTTTTTTGGCGATTTTACTAGCTTTTTAATTTTAACCCTTTTGTGACAGATTCGCAAAAGTGAGATGCACCCAGCCTGTTTTGGTTGTCGTGTCTAACAACGTTTTATCACCCACTACAGCAATCATTTTTATATTGTTTGGCTCAATCAGTGCCGGGATAATAACGCCATCCTTTGCTGTAAACGGTTTGTCGATGTTCTGAACGGCAAAGACCTCGTGAACCCGAAAGCCGTACACAACTTGCATTGACAGCACCCACATCCACCGCTTGCGCGACTCTAAATGGTATCGTTTGTCATCAGGAACTGTTAAAATTTCCTCGCGAAGTTTCAAGAATTCATTAACTGAGATAGATTGAAGGTCTTGTCTAAACTCTGTCTGCGTACCGTCAACTTCTTTAAGGCGATTGAGCAAGTCAGTGTTCTGAATTGTTTCGGCGAGGTTACGCATGGCGCACAAGCAGTTTTTGAAGCATTTAGTTCCTTTTTTTTTGCTGCTAACTGCCGACAGAATATCTGCCAAATTGACAACCGTGTTCTGGGGTAACAGTTTGTAATAGTGGCCGTAAACTACATTCCAAGACCGCTGCTGACTAATATTGCTTCTGTCACGCTGTTGGCGGCGTTTAGTGCGTCCATCCCAGTATTCTTTCTCTACTTTTGTAATCGCCTCCCCGAACGTCATCAAGTCGTTCTTGATGATGTTTTTTTGCAAAATAATATCATCATACCAGCTTAAAAATTGAGTTTTACTAGAGAACGATTCTAGGGCGGTAGCAACCAAGTGAGCTTTATTTAAGGCATCAGTGATGCCCTGCATTGTGAGGTAGCACCCACAGGTTTTGTTGACCCGCTTGTCACCTAGCCTGAACTGAAGGGCGATCCAAGACCCCTTAGCCTTACTGTCCTTCTTCAGTCCTACCCCTTTGGGGCATTTTTTCTGTGCTTGCTTGAAGTAGTCCAAAATCCGGTCATACCCAATAAGGTAGTCAGCGGATGTGCTGAGTGTGACTGAACTAGATTTTTCGCTCAGTTTTCGCTCAATCCTCCATAGTGCTGAGTCGCTTACTGTGAAAGGATACAGCAGGCTGCTCAGTTTTCGCTCAGGCGCGAGATATGTTGCCTGGATCGAGCGAAAAAATGGGCTAGGATGGCGGAAAGTGGTAGAATAGTTCCGAGAGGTTAATTCAAATCCTGTCATCCCGATTTTCAAATTAAATCGGATATTCTGCAGGAGCTGAGTTTGTTTGGGGCGATCGACCGGCTGTGTATATTTGTAGTGCGGCTGACATTTGTCGGGCCCATTGTCCTTTTAATTCCCATGTGGAAAAAAAATTAACTGTACCTGCTATTTTTGAAAAAGCAATTAGAGAATAAAACGTAAAGAATCAAATCAGCAGTAGATAGTAAAGAACAAGTCTTTGCCTTCTCCCTCTGTGAGGATTTGGGATAATCTTTAATGACACCTACGCGGTCAATGCCGAGCAATTTAACCAAGGTTTGAAACCAGAGGCAAGTATAAATACTGCAATTATTCTTAAATACAAGTTGCTTAAGATTTACATCTTGAGATATATGTATTAATAGCTGAATGAGCTTATAATAAAAAATATTTCCTAGTATTCCTAAACTCAACTCACAAACTGGACGATATTCCAATGCAAAGAAGTGGCAAAGCCTTCGGCTCCTGCTCTGGCTGCGAAACAATACCTGAAAAAATAGAGGGCAGGGGAGGTCTATACCTGTGGTTTCCAGTATCGCACACGCTGAACAAGGTTATTTCTGCACTGACCAAGGCTAAACTTGAATTCCTGCTTTTAGAAGAGAGCAAGTGTTTGTACATTATGCTTGAAGGAATAGCGAAAGAAAAGTTTAGCGCCCTAGCATCATCGGCGCTGACAAATCAAGAGTTGAAAGAAACAAAAGTTTTGTGGATGCGCGAAGTTGAACAGCCAAAACTTAGCGATTTTTATCGCAGCACTTCATTAGGCTCTTTTATTAACTTCAGCAAGTCTGATTGGCTGTTAGATTTATTGTCCCAAGAACGCATTACTACGCATTTTCAGCCCATTGTTTATACCTCTGAACCTTCTAAAATTTTTGCCCAGGAAGCGCTGCTCCGAGGAATTGACGAGCAGGGCAACTTAATTCCTGCGGGTCGCATTTTTGCCCAAGCAGAATCAGCGGGTATAATTTTTCAACTAGATGCTTTAGCCCGGACTCGCGCTATCCAAGAAGCCAAGGTACACTAGATGAAGGAACTACTTTTTATGAATTTTTCGCCGACTTCTGTTTACGATCCGGCTACCTGTCTGCGAAGGACGGTGAACGCTATTGATGAATCCGGAATTCCTCACAGCAATATTGTTTTTGAGGTGGCGGAATCTCGGCACCCTCCAGATATTGCTCACCTGATTAGGATTCTTGAGTTTTACCGAGAAGCTGGGTTTTTAATTGCCCTGGACGATTTTGGCAGCGGTTCTTCTAATTTAAACTTAATGCACCAGTTGCGTCCTGATTTTATTAAATTGGATATGGAATTGATTCGCAATGTCCATCAAGATTATTATAAGGCACTAATTACGGAAAAGATGTTAGAAATTGCCTGTAAATTAGAAATTAAAACTGTTGCCGAAGGTGTGGAAACTGTGGAGGAGTTGGAGTGGGTGCGGGAACGGGGAGCAACTTTTGTTCAAGGTTATTTGATTGCGAAGCCAACTTCTCCACCGATCGCAGTTACGAACTATATTGGTGCTGAACCACTACCTATTTCTGCTTAAATAATTTCCAGTTGCGATTTGGCGCTACATTTGCTCGTTCCCAGGCTCTGCCTGGGGACGCATATCAGGAGGCTCTGCCTCCATTAAAATCAGACAACAATTTGGAGGCAGAGCCTCCGGATCTTCATTACCAGGCAGAGCCTGGTAACGAGAATAACCAGCACTTTAAACACTCAAATTGCGTCGCAGAAAACTTTCTAATGATTCCATTCTCATGCCGTAGATTGATTCCAAGTTTTGCACTTCTTCAGGAGTGCAAAAAAATTCATTACCCAACAATACCCGCAAAGTTCCCAAGCCTTTTTGAGCTTGAGGGTTGAATAAACCCACGGCATTTCGCAAGCCGTCAAACACAACCAATGGCGGGTTGATGAGTATCGGTTCGCGCTTGAACAAGCGTCCAAAAATGCGGGCAATGTCGTCTCTCGTCAGCACATCCGGGCCGCCGACTGGTAAAATTTGGTTGCGCGCACCTTCGACTGTTGGCGAGTTTGCGGCAATCCTTGCCAAGTCGTCGGTACTGACAACAGATGTGCGGTTTTTGCCATCGCCAATCAGCAGGTAAAGTCCGGTTTCTCGAAATCTTTCTGCTAGCGGCACCAAACTCGAAGCAAAACCAGCCGGCCGCAAAATGGTATAATTTAATCCGCTGTTTTGCAGGTATTTTTCAACTTCTCGCTTGGCTTTAAATACTGCGGAATCTTCGTATCCTCGATCGACTCCCAGTACCGAAACAAAGACAAAGTGCTGCACTCTTGCTTCTTTAGCACAGTCTATCAATTCTATGTTAGCGCGGTAGTGTACTGCTTGAACGTCGCCGCCGGTTCCGTGGGTGCTGATGATGTATTGCACTCCTTGGCAGGCTTTTTTAATATCTTTGTCTTGTTTTAAGTCGCCTATAAAAATCTCGGCGCCTCGGTTTTCTAGTTCTGAGTAGCGAGATGCGAGGCGAACGAATGCGCGGACAGGCTTCTCTTGCTGTCTGATTTCTCGTACAATTCGGCGACCTAGTGCGCCTGTTGCTCCGGTTACTAAGAACATGATGTTTAGTTGTTGGTTGTTACTTACATCTTGCACATTTCTCAAGAACAGGCAAGATGCCTGTTCCACAAAGAGTTAATTTTATTATTGTGGTGTGGGCATCCTGCCCGCCCCTCCAAGATTTATTGAGAATGGGGCAAGATGTCAATTGTTATTAACCTTATAACTTATAAATCAAATTTCGACAATTACGGGGGCGTGGTCGCTGGGTTTGATTAATTTTCTGGGAGCAATATCTATTGTACAGTTTTTTGCTTGTTCGTACAGGGGAAAGCTGAGATAATGGTGGTCGATTCTCCAGCCGTTGTTGCGGGGAAATGCGGCGGCGCGGTAGTCCCACCAGCTATAATGACCGCCTTCTGCGGTGAATTTGCGAAAGGGGTCGTTTAATCCTAATTCTATGATTTCTGTTAGCGCGAGGCGCTCGGGAACAGACAAGCCGACGGAGTTAGCATTGGCTTTGGGATTGTGGATATCTCGATCGTCCGGGACGATGTTGAAGTCGCCGCAAATGCACAATTTAGAGGATTTGTCTAGTGCTATTTTGAGGTATTCTTGCAGCAGTTTGAGCCATTTTAGTTTGTACTCATATTTCTCGCTGCCAACTTCGGAACCGTTGGGAACGTATACGCAAATGATGCAAATATCGTCGATCATTCCGGCTATGAGGCGTTTTTGTTCGTCAAAAATACCTGCGGTTTCGTCGCCGAGGATTGGGGCAAATCCGCTGCTGATTTGCGTTAGGGGCGATCGGCTGAGAATGGCGACGCCGTTGTAGGATTTTTGACCGGAAATGTAGCAGTTGTAGCCGAGGTTAATGAAGGGTTCTAGGGGGAAGTCTTTGTCGGTAACTTTGGTTTCTTGCACGCAGAGAATGTCTGGGGAGTTGGCTTGCAGCCAGGTAATAACGTGTTCGAGGCGGGTGCGAATTGAGTTGACGTTCCAGGTGGCGATTTTCATTTTTTGTTGGTTATATACTCTCTGATTACTGGCCAGATCGTAAAGTGCGATCGCCCGTTTTGTTTTACTGTTTCAACTAATGACCGTCGTCCTAAAGATTGCATGACTTTCAAGAGTTCGGGGGGTGATAGTTGCAGGTTTTCTGGTATTTTTGAGATGTCTGCTGGTTCGGGGGTACTTGCTAGCCAACCCATAGCTTGTTGTTCGGATGCGGTTAGGCGATCGAAATGCTGGTGTAGGATAGATTCTAAGTCACCTAAGAATAGGGTATCATAGGAGAGGAATTCGGAAACGCTACCGCCGCACAAGTCTTGAATCAATGTGGCAACTACATTTAACCAGGATGGATGGCCTCGGTAAAGGTCGATTAATTCTGACCATTTCTCCGGTTCTGCTAATCCTTTTTCTCTAATATTTCTTGTGCTTCCGGGCCTAAACCGTTGAGTTGCAGCGATTTGCAGGGGCGGTTTTCGCCTTCTAAGGCGGCGATTTCTCTGGGTTTTTCCCAAATCAGGAGGATGAGGCAACTGTTGTGGGATGATTCTGTTATTTGTTTGAAGAATGCGCCGTAATTTTCATATCCAGGTTGGTAATTTCCTGCGAGTTGTTCCCTGCTGAAAATGGTTTGGATATCATCGAGGATGATGAGACAGCGGTGCGATCGTAAATATTCTATTCAGCCCCCCTTGCTAAGTAGGGTGGATTAATTGTCGGAAAAATAAACTAAGCTTATAGGAGTAATTGCTGACGTTACGTGAAGGATTTAACTGGTTTGTCTCGGCACTGAAAACCGAAAAGCAACTCACGGTTCTTCCGTATTTAGTATGCTAAAATTTTATGAAACAGCGAGTATTAAGTTAAATTTAAAAATATTAATAACAAAAATAGTGAATATACCTGGTGTAATCGTAGAGGATAGCTTAAAGACAGAAGAAACAATTACTCGATCCGTTATTGTCAAATATAAAACAGCATTTTGCCCGCGATGCGGACAAATAAGTCGCCGTATTCATCAAATAAAACGCATTTTGTTATAAATAAATTTACCAACTATTAAAAGAAAATAATTTTTAAAGTAAATAGCTAAAAAATTCAAGTATAAATGCTGAAAAGAACCTATTTGTAAAATATTTTAATTTTTTTAAAACATAAAAAATACTCAAAAACACGCCCAAACTATTAGCTGATAAATTATTAATTGTGGCACAAGAGTGTTGCAATTAATAATACATTAACAGCCAAAAAAGTTAAATTAATGGTTTTGACAGTAGCTAAAAGTGTGATGAAGGTTGATCGTGAGCAACTGTGCCGATTAGGAATAGATGAAATTAGCTTAGTTTAAGAGCAAAAAAAATTAATTGTTGTGTTAGTAGATTTATCAACACATAAGCTATTAGGTTTAACGCCAGAAAGAAAACAGTCAGAGATAGAAAAAATGATGCTTAGATGGGATAGAAAGTATTATCTCAAATTTAAGTCAGGATGGATATCAGTTATACTTATAAATGGTTGTCGAATAAATTATGTCCGAATGCCTGGATGACAGTAGATAGATTTCATATTATAACAATGATTCATGAATAATTAAATTAAGCCAGAGTTGACCAACAAAAGAAAGTAGCAAACTTAGTAAATTTTAAAAATAAATTAAATTATTTAGCAGTTCAAAAGGCAGTAAATAGATTGATTGCTGACAGCGAGGCAGAACTTGTTAGCAAAAAACAAGCAAAATTATTACACGCAAAAACAGCTTTACCAATAGTTGAAATTATGCACTCATTAAAAGAATAGTTTCATAACTAATTAGAAAATAGTTTGGTTTGGGAGAAGGAACATTAGGGCTAATTGATTGGTTACAAAAAGCAGAACCATACTATAAAAAGAGTGTCCCCAGGATCAAAAGGTGGTTGGCGGAGGTAGTAGGGTATTTTGAACAAAGAACAACAAAGGTCATAGTTGAGGTAATTAATCACAGTTTAAAACTTTTAAAACGTAGTGGATTTGGTTTTAGGAATTTTAACAATTTTGAAACGCGAGCTTTACTTTTTTGACATTTTCCTATAAATTTAGCTTACTAAGTAAGGAAGATCCAGAACACGCAATACTTTGGCTTTGACTCGCTATCTGCTAATTTCACTGCTGCGCTTGTCAAAAACTTAATGCTATTTATTCTCAAGAGCTGAAAATAAAACCAATGAGCGCTTTTCAGATAATTCTTTATATTCTTTTAATATTCTTGTTTTAGCTTGACGGTGAATACAATTTTGCAGTTGAATCTGTAAAGAAATATTGATAATTTTTATCAAAAAGCTTCTATGTGGAGGTGGTCGGTAAAATATCAAAATAATTCTTCAGGATTATTTAATGTAAAATTTCTCCTCCCCAAAATTCAGCCCCTGAGGCGGTAATCTATATCAAAGGACCGATCGCCCGCCGCGAATTCCCCGATC
Organism: Microcoleus sp. F4-D5; assembly: GCF_036704885.1. Lineage (NCBI taxonomy): Bacteria > Bacillati > Cyanobacteriota > Cyanophyceae > Oscillatoriales > Microcoleaceae > Microcoleus > Microcoleus sp. F4-D5. Next base: position 7,237 of record NZ_JAUBSX010000031.1, read on the forward strand.
GCTCGCCGACACCAATACCCCCAGAGGGGATGGTAAATTTTTGTAAAAAATAGTTGACTAAAAGGTTGGAAGTTCTCTCGTTTGGGATAGATCGATGCACATACCTGATGGTTTTCTTTCACCGCCAGTAGCCATTGCCACCGGCATAGCAAGTGCAGCAGCAATCGCAGTTGCCCTAAATCGAACCCGGGCCAGTCTTGGACTGCGGCAAGCCCCAATCATGGGCTTAACCACAGCTTTCGTGTTTGCGGCCCAGATGATCAACTTTCCGGTAGCCGGCGGTACCAGCGGCCACTTGTTGGGAGGGGCGCTGGCATCTGTAGTTTTGGGCAGCCCTTGGGCGGCAACTCTGGCGATGAGCACGGTTTTTATAATTCAAAGCGTCTTGTTTGCCGACGGAGGCATCACCGCCCTCGGAGCCAATATTTTTAACATGGGGCTAGTTGGCATTTGGGTGGGCTGGTGGCTGTTGCAGCCGTTGCAGCAACTCTTGGGAGGTTCTAGAAATCGTTTGCCCTTAGCCGCGGGTATCGCCGCCGGTCTCAGCGTCGTGGCTGCTTCGATTTGTGTGGCGATCCAATTGGCAATTTCTGGAACAGTAGGGCTCAATATCGCATTGCCAGCAATGGTAGGCGTACATATTTTAATTGGGATTGGCGAAGGGGTAATTACAGGCGGGGTTTTAACTTATCTCGTCAAAGTGCGGCCGGATTTACTGCCGGGAGAACAGCCACAATTGCAGAAATGGGTAGTGCCAGTAATCGGAGTTTTATTAATTTCCGGGGTGCTTTCGCTGTTTGCTTCAAGTTGGCCTGACGGGTTAGAAGCGGTAGCCGAAAAATACGGCTTTAAAGATAAAGAAGCTGTGGCAATCGAAAATCCCACTCCTTTAGCAGATTACACAGTTAAAGGATTAGAAGAACAGCCTATTGGTACTAGCATTGCTGGACTTTTAGGGTCTGCCTTCAGCTTCGGCGCGGCTTTTGGGATTGCTCAGTTGGTGGTAAAACCTAAAGATGTCTAAACTGTCCATACCTTTTCGATTGCGAGTGTCTCTCACAATTGTGATTGGCATGGGTTTTCTGAAGACAGGCGCTTGGCTGTGGCTGGGAATTTATGGGGCGATCGCACTTTTTTGGTCGTTTTGGCTCAGGGCTCCGGCGCGAACCCTAGCGCAACTGTTGGGAGCAGAATTGCTTTTTCTCTCCTTATTAGTGCTGCCCCAAGGTTGGGAACGCGCCAGTTTTCTGTTGCTGCGTTCCCTAATTTGCCTGCTGATCATGAACAGTTTTCTGCTAACTTTGCCGCCCCACAGTTTCGGAATAGCCCTCAAAGGATTGCCCTTACCAGCAGGATTGCAAGAGATTGTACTTTTAGCGGGACAATACTTAGAAATCCTGCTGACGGAAGTCAACCGCATGAAAATATCCGCCCAACTCCGAGGCTTGTCCGGCGCCGGAGGATGGCTCCGCTACGCCAGTGCTTCCATGATCGGAGCTCTTTATTTGCGAAGTCTCGATCGGGCAGAAAGAGTGCACGCAGCCATGCTAATTCGGGGATATCAAGGAAGTTTGCCCGCCGACTCAAAATCCACACCAAAAGAGCGACTCTGGCTGACAATAACAATTTTAACAGTAGCCGGATTAACAACAGCTTCTTACGGTAATTGGGAATGGGTAATTGGGAATGGGTAATTAACTGGTTCCCACGAACAACCTGGGAACCGATTTCACTCTTGCTCTGCCTCGCTTCTTGTGGAAGGAAATTGGAGGCAGAGCCTCCCAATCTGCGTTCCCAGGCAGACCCTGGTAACGAGTAGAAATTATTCAATCTAAAATCTAAAATCTAAAATCGGATGACTAATCTCAAATCCCCGCCAACAATCGAAGTGCAAGACTTAGTATTTGGCTATCCCGAACAAAAGCCAGTATTGCGGGGAATTTCGTTTACTTTGCACCCGGGAGAAAGAGTTGCTCTACTCGGCCTGACAGGTGCTGGTAAAAGCACTTTGCTAGAAAACTTAATCGGATTAAAAATGCCTCAATCCGGCGAGATTAGAGTGCAGGGAAAGAAGCTGGAAGAGGCTACTTTATCGCAGGCGCGCAAGCAGATTGGATTTTGCTTTCAAGACGCTAACGACCAGTTATTTATGCCGACTATTTTAGAGGATGTAATGTTCGGGCCTCGGAATTACGGAGTGCCTCCGAGAGTTGCGCGCGATCGAGCTTTAGCCCTATTAGACGAATTCGGTTTAGTAGAATTTGCCAACCGTTCGGCCCACGAACTTTCGGGAGGTCAAAGAAGGTTAGCAGCCTTGGCCGCAATTTTAGCATTACAGCCGGCAATTTTAATCTTAGATGAGCCGACTAACGGACTCGATCCGTCGTGGCGGCGTCACTTGGCTGAGGTTTTGTCCCAATTGCCGATCGAGGTAATTTTGATCGCGTCCCACAATTTGAATTGGATCGGGAAAACGACTCAAAGGGCGTTAGTTTTGGCTGACGGTCAGATTCAGGTCGATCGAGAAACGCAAGAGTTGCTAAAAGATCGATCGACTCTTGAATATTACAATTTGCCGCCTGATTGGTAATTAGCTATTAGTCATTACTGCTGTACACAAAGCGGTCAATCGCTTTTAGATTTTAGATTTTAGATTTTAGATTTGAAGCATTCACCTCACGGATAAATTTGGGGGTTCCTTTATCGGATACAAGTTTTTTATTTCTGGACGGATGAATCCGGGGGCTTGTATCCTGGATGCTTGATTGTCATAACTGCAAGTGATTGCTTTCCCTCGGCTTGCTCTGCGCTAACACTTCGGTCGCAATCACAGGTCATATATATCTGTAATTAAAGCTCGAATTTGCGAACTGCTTCATTATAAAAATGAATAGCTAAATCGCGAAGAATTTCTTCATTTTGAAAATCATTTCCTAACTTCTCTTTCGCCGTTAAAACACAGATTTTCATCAACTCGGATGAACTTTCGATGTGAAGCGCGATCGCACTTTGGTTTTGTTGAAACGCGGCCTCGATTTCCGCCAGCATTTTGACCGATCGATCGTTAGCAGATTGCTGTAAATTTGCCGCCATTTTTTCCTGCTTTCTCCTTTGGACTTCCTCGGAAAAACCCGCAGCAATGAGCCCCGCAGGTAACGCAAAAATTCCGATCCCCAAAAATGCTAATATTGCTCCTAAAAACTTCCCTAAAGGAGTGATTGGATAAATATCACCGTAACCGACAGTAGTTAATGTCACAACTCCCCACCACATTGCATCGGGGATGCTCGCAAAAGTTTCTGGATGCGCCTCGTTTTCAACAAAATACATGACGCTAGAGGCAAATATTAACAGAATAAAAACTGCAAATGCAGTGGCAATTAACTCCTCTTTTTTAGCGTACAATACTGTTCCCAGAGTTCTGAGTGACTCTGAATAACGGCTCATTTTTAGCAAACGCAACAAGCGCAGTAGGCGAATTAAATTAACGAAGCTTAAATGAGGAAATAATAGCAATGAGTAAAAGGGTAGGATTGAAATTAAATCGATCAGACTTAGCGGTGTAAGACCGTATCTCAATCTTCCCCAAAGCGGGTGGCTGTATCTGCTATCGACCGTACACACCCACAGCCTCAAAAGATATTCTATGGTAAATACTAAGGATGAAACAATTTCGATATTTTCCAAAATTAACTTTTGTTCTTGCGACAATACGGGTGAAGTAGAAGCAATAAAAGCTGCGACGTTGATTACAATTAAACCAGTGATAACAATATCGTCTGCTAAACTGTAGAAATTGCCGATGTCGGATTTTTCTAAAATTTCATAGATCTGAGTTTTGATTTGTTTGGGCATCTGAGTTTCTCCTAAAAAATGAACAATTAACGATCGCGCCTTACTACAGTCTAAGCAATTAGATTCAAAAAATTAAGCAGTATTTGCCCTAGGGCTAAAAATCTGGTTCCTTCAGAGATGCTATCGTTGCGAAACTCAATATCGATCGTGGAAACTGGGTTGTTTGAGGCAACGGCGTTCTACTAAAATTGAGAGTTAATCTGAAAAGAATTTCCACCTATTACTGGGTTTGCAGGCAAAAAGCATGAAGGTAGCCGTATTTAATACCAAATCCTACGATCGCACTTTTCTGACAGCAGCCAATGTCGGCGGTCAACACGACTTGGTTTTTTTTGAACCGCATCTGACCCTAGAAACCAGCATTTTGGCCGCTGGATTTCCGGCCGTCTGCGCGTTTGTTAACGACTGCTTGGACGCGAAAACGCTGCAGGCGATCGCCGAAAAAGGCGTCCGCTTACTGGCCCTGAGATCGGCTGGATTCAACCACGTCGATTTAGCAGCAGCAAGGGATTTAGACCTAACTATACTCCGAGTTCCTGCTTATTCTCCCTACGCCGTCGCGGAACATACAGTCGCTTTGATGTTGTCCCTCAACCGCAAAATCCACCGCGCCTACAACCGCGTCCGCGAAGGCAATTTCGCCCTAGACGGTCTGTTGGGTTTTGACCTCCACGGCAAAACTGTGGGAATCGTCGGAACTGGCAGAATTGGCGAAATTACTGCCAAAATTTTGCACGGATTCGGGTGCCGACTGCTGGGATACGATGTTTTCCAAAGCCCAGATTGCCTCGCCCTGGGGATGGAATACGTCCCACTCCCAGAACTGTTCGCCGCCTCTGATATTGTCAGCCTCCACTGTCCGCTGATACCGGAAACTTACCATTTGATCGGTGCAGAGGCGATCGGGCAAATGAAACCGGGGATGATGCTGATCAATACCAGCCGCGGTCAGTTGATTGACACTAAAGCTGTTACCAAAGCACTAAAGTCTGGTATAATTAGCTACCTCGGTTTAGATGTTTACGAACAAGAGACGGATCTGTTTTTTGAGGATTTGTCAAATCACGTCATCCAAGACGACGTTTTTCAACGTTTGCTGACTTTTCCCAACGTCCTGATTACCGGACATCAAGCTTTTTTCACCGAGGAAGCTTTAAAAAATATCGCCGAAACCACGATCGCCAATATCACCAACTTTGAACAAGGACGCCCATGCCCTAATCAAATCGACCTCGATCGAGTGAAAAAATGAGTCAAAAGACCGATTTGGCAGCGAAGGCAATTGTTTAAAATCAAGTCATATCGTTATTTTTGCTTGCAATTTGTGAAACTCTGCCTTAGTCTCATCAATTAGTCCCGGCAGCACGGATGCTGTGCTAATTGCCGGAGAATTATACTAGCAGCAATTCACAGCCTGCAATTTTACCTGACAACGGAGGAAGTATCCAATGACACAAGCTAACTTTTCGGACGAGACACAAACAATGACTGAAGTCGTCACAGTAGACCTGGTGGAGGAAAAACCGGGGGTCATGACTACAGTGACAACCACAGAAACACCGACCAGCCAGTTCCAAGATATTAAAGACCAAGTTATTACAATTTTGTCGGAACTTCCAGCCTATCTCTCTAATTTTTTTGCTGACTACCAAAAGCCCCTCATAACTGTTGGTTTAATCCTGGCAGGCGGTATTAGTATTAAGGTAATGCTGGGAGTTTTAGATGCTGTTAATGATGTCCCTTTGGTGGCTCCAATTCTTGAGTTGATTGGTATGGGATATACGGGCTGGTTTGTTTATCGCTATCTGCTCAAGGCTTCTACCCGCCAAGAGTTGTTAACGGAAATAGATTCTTTAAAAGAACAAGTTGTAGGTAAAGATTCGTGAACTACCCAGCGCTGACATAAAGGTACAGCGTGAGTTTCTGACTTCAACGGGGATTGCGTCAACTTGGATTTACGTCCCAGTTTCGGGCTCACATCCCCTCCATCAGCAGAAGTCCTTCCCAGACCGATAGCATTCTGATTCCTTCTGCTGTGATATTTATTGAGGCATTTCCATCCCTATCGTGATGAGTATCGCAATTAGGACAAGTCCATCTCCTAACGTCTAATGGGATTTCACTCACCTGATAGTGGCAATTTGAGCAGAGTTTCGAGCTAGGGAACCGTCGGTCAATCTCTACTAACACTTTACCTTCGCGATCTAGCTTGTAATGCCAGAAATTGACAAATATTCCCCAACCTAAATCAGAAATTGCTAAGGCAAGTTTGTGGTTGCGAACCATGCCCTTAACGTGAAGGTTTTCGACTGCGATGACTTGGTTATCGTCAACAAGCTTTCTGGATAGCTGATGCAAGTAGTCTTGACGGACATTGCTGATTCGTTCATAAACCGTAGCAGCCAGTGTCCTGGCTCGATCTCTCGACTTGCTTCCTTTTTCCTTTCTGGCTAGTTTTTGCTGTTTTCGTTTGAGGTTGCGCTCGTATTTTGCTAAATGCTTAGGATTAGGGTATTTAGATGTCTTGATACCATCATTGACAGATATTGAAGGAAGAGGGAAGAGGGAAGAAGGAAGAAAGAGGATTTTTCCCGCTCTCCCCTCTCCAAATCTCGGACTCCTAGCTCTCCCACTCTCCGTCTCCCCCTCTCCCACTCTCCCACTCTCCCGCTCTCAATTTGGATGGCAAACTTGTTGTAAAGTGGCGGTAAAGTCGGGGTAGGAAATGGCAGCAGCTTCTGCCCGGTGAATGTTAGTAATACCTGTGGCGTTGAGGGCTGCGATCGCCAAACTCATTGCTATTCTGTGGTCGGTGTAGCTGTCAACATCCGCGCCAGTTAAAGGAGTTCCCCCGGTAATTTCTAAACCGTCGGGTAACTCGGAAATTTGAGCTCCCATGCGGTTGAGTTCCGCAGCAGTCACGGCCAGCCGATCGCTCTCTTTGACGCGCAACTCAGCCGCATCTCGAATTATTGTAGTACCGGAGGCAAAGACCGCCGCTACTGCCAAAATCGGAATTTCGTCAATCAGCCGGGGAATTAAGTCGCCCGCAATGGTGCATCCCCGCAATTGGCCGGAACTGCGAACCAAAATATCCGCTACAGGTTCTCCGGCTGCCTCTCGCTGATTTTGCAGTTCAATGTCGGCGCCCATCATTTCCAAAGCTTCCAAAATCCCTGTACGAGTTGGGTTGACGCCGACATTTTCGACTACGAGTTCCGAACCCGGAACGATCGCCCCAGCAACTAGCCAAAATGCCGCCGAACTAATATCCCCCGGTACAATCACATTCTGCCCTTGCAGTTGTGTCGGCCCAGTAACTGTCACGCTGCAAGTTTCTGGATCGACGCTCAATTGGGCTCCAAACGCCCGCAGCATCCGCTCGCTGTGATCCCGCGACAGAGCCGGTTCTGTGACTGTAGTTTCTCCGCTTGCCATCAAACCGGCGAGCAAAATGCAAGATTTAACTTGAGCCGAGGCGATCGGAGAATGGTAGTGAATCGGTTTTAACTGCTGTCCCAGTATCGCTAAAGGAGCTAAAGAATTGCTTTTTCGACCCCAAATTTGCGCTCCCATTTGTTGCAGCGGTTTAATGACGCGCGACATGGGGCGCGATCGCAGAGAACTGTCACCCGTTACCGCATAAAAACGCCCCGGATGAGACGCTAAAATTCCCAACATCAGCCGCATCGTCGTGCCGGAATTGCCCGCATCCAAGACTTCCACAGGCTCCTCTAACTCGCCAATTCCGACACCCGTGACTGTCACCCGTTCCGCGTTGAGTTCACAAACTTTGGCTCCCAAGAGCGAGAAACATTTAGCCGTGCTGCGGGGGTCTTCTCCTAGCAGCAGTCCCTCAATTGTAGTTTCACCTCGGGCGATCGCACCCAACATCAAAGCTCGGTGAGAAATCGACTTATCGCCCGGAACTCGAATCCTCCCCACCAGTGACAAGCCCGAGGCAGGTTTTTGAATTCTTAAAGTTTGGCTTTTGTCAAGAAGCGAAGTAGTTATAATGTCAGCTTGCATTGAGATAAACTAGGATTGGATGGCGTTAGCTATCCTACCTTTTTCCCAGTCCTAAGTCAGTCGTCTTTTGTACTGCCTGCGGGTTTTTCCCAATGTGTCCGGTTAACTCAAACGCGGATTAAACTCGCCCGGAGACTCCGCTGTCACTTGTCGGCGACAGGGGAGGACGGACAGAAACGCACGGATTTCACATTAATTTCACATTAATTTCACAAATATTATCCGTGTATCTGCTTAGATTTCATCTCCCGCTCTCAGTTATCGACCAGATAATTGAATTTTGAGTGAACCCTTTTAGATTTTCGATTGGAAGTTGTAGATTTTTCATTTTTTTAAGCAAAAGCTCCGGAATTTGGAACCCAGCTAATCTAAAATCTAAAATCTCAAGCCTAAAATTTCAAATCTCAAACCGCCCAATTCACAATAACTCCTAAACTTTTGTTTATGCTGACGCACCACCGCAAGCCTGTAAGTTTATCGCTGGTATCCACAGATTTACCATTGTGGTCAGTTGTTGAAACCGCTGGTACGCTTTATCAAAAAGACCGCGATCGCTTTCACTTGTTGTTGCATGAACCAGCCATCATCGATCGTCAATTTTCCGACGACTCCGACGAATCTGGCGAGCAAGTTACAATCTTGCCCTTAACTACAAAACCCCGCTTGCTATGGCTAGAAGTTTCGCCCTATCGAGTCATTATGACCATGCAAGGAAACGGCAAATACAGTTACCGACACTGCTGGGAGCGAGGAATGTACGGCTTGAGTCGTTATTGGCTTCAGGGTAACTCGCTGGCGACTCCCGAACAGTTGCGGCTGCGCAACTTCACCCGCAATTTGACGCTGACAGGAAAGCCGGAACCGGAACACTTGCGGTTAGAATACGAATTGTGGTCGGAGAAAGTACAACTCGGTCGCTATATTTTGAATCTAGAAATTCATCACTAAACTGGGTAATTGGAAAGGGGTAATGGGAAAGGGGTATATGCTAAGTGAAGGCGACGCATTCCTCAAGCTCATTTACCCCCTGTGCGCTGTTGGCGCTCCGCAAAGCAATCTCAAAACTCAAAACTCTCAGCCTTTAGCGATCGCTCTTACAATAATTAATCAGTTTGCTAGTCAAAGCGTCTTGATTGGCGGCTGCTTGATACGCCTGCTGTCCGGCTCTAATAATATCTGCTTGAGCTGTTTGTATTTGCTCTCGACCTTCTATACTTGTAGAAGCGAGATTTCCAGCCTGAAGGCTTTTGCTTATGTCGCCGAGTGCTTGACTAATTTGCTGGAAGGATTTAACCGATGACTGCTGAATTTCTTTGAGGGTTGGATCTGTTATTCGCAGATCCTCAAGGTCATTCGCTATCAGGTTCAAATTTTTAGCTAAATTGTCGGTCGTCGCAGCATCGTTGCTGTCTTTATCAACATCAATGAGAGCGTTGCCTTTGTTGACAATTTCAGTAAATTTAGTACACTGGACAGCTCGGCTATCGCTGCAACTAATCGTCAGCGTACAGCAAGCAAAAACTATCAGCAAGATGGCAATCTGTTTGTGAAAAAAGTACATGAATCCTCGGTTGCAAAAAAAAGTAGATTCTGGGATTTTGTCGTAGAGTGCGTCACTCGATTTTCGATTGTCGATTTACTTGCGACATAGAATCAAAGGAGCTGGAACTTTGGTCTAAAATTAGGGATTGTCCACAAGGCGAGTGTACGCGGCACAGTATCCGTTTTTGGGTGTGTCAGCGGGCCGATCGATATATCGACTGTCGAAAAACTTTACTCGATTTTCGATTGTCGATTTACTTGCGACATAGAATCAAAGGAGCTGGAACTTTGGTCTAAAATTAGGGATTGTCCACAAGGCGAGTGTACGCGGCACAGTATCCGTTTTTGGGTGTGTCAGCGGGCCGATCGATATATCGACTGTCGAAAAACTTTCGCGGCATTCAGACACGCTCTACTAAGCTAAACTACGTACCTGTTTGGGAACTATGGTCAAAAACAGCAATAACCTAAAAAAGGGAAGCATTTGGGGATATCTTACCCTGCTTTTGCCTATTTCCTTGACGGCGGTTGCCAGTTTCGAGTCGGGAAGGATGTTTTGGGCGATCGCCACCACAGCGGGCATTGCTTGGGCTTGCAGGCTCTACCAGCAGCAGCAAAAACACAAACTCGCTCATTTAGACTCGGTTTTCTACAAGTTGATCAAGGAAAATCAAGGGCGAGTTACCGCTTTGGATTTGGCGATGAATGCGAAACTCCCCGGAGAAAAGGTTCAAGAGTATCTCGACGAACGAGCATTTGAATTTGCAGCGGATTTTGAGGTGACGGAACAAGGCGGAATTTTGTATTATTTTCAAATAGCTCCACCTGTCAATCAAAGCGAAACACCTAATGCGGGAATAGCTGTTCAAGAGCCTCCCACTAATCGGGAAAAAGCACAAGATAAAAAACCAAATTTATTCCCCATTGCTCAAACCAAAACTCCTGAAAAGCCCAAAATCTCTTTTACCCAAACGGAACTCTCCCGCAGGTTCAAAGTTCACGCAACTACGATCGGCAAGTGGAAACTTAAGCCGGAGTTTGCTGAGTGGAGCCGCGAAAAAGACCCAGAGGCGATCGCCTGGGAATATTCTATAGAAAACAAGCGATTTTATCCCAAAGATTGAGTTCCTCCGGTATTCGCCAAAATATATCAAGAAACCCGGTTTATACGATGCTCTGCGCTTAGTAACGAAGAATTTGGGAAGAAAGTTAGTTTTTGAGATATGAGTCCGTCCTGGACTAATTTTACTGCCGTTGACAATCAAGCATCCAGGATACAAGCCCCCGGATTCATCCGTGGGGTCAATCGATTTTAGATTTTAGATTTTAGATTTTAGATTTTATATTTACCCCACAGATAAATCTGGGAACTTGAACTAGGGTCTAAAATTTTTATCTTTCCACGACTGTTGTACGTGGCAGCGTATCCGTTTTGGGCTGGGTCAATGCTTCAATTCTTTAATCTAAAATCTAAAATCTAAAATCTAAAATCGATTGACTGAGCAACCTCTTTAGGTTATTTTAAGTAAAATCGTGTTTTGCTGAGTCTGCCAAATAAAAATCGGTAAATTCGATCGTCCTATCGGTGACTTTTTTCTCCTATGTCCAAAACAACCTTGCGAGTAGTCGCCCGCCTCGTGGCGTTTCCCGACAAAGTAGCAGAACTTAAATCTCTGCTGCTGAGCGTTATAGAACCAACTCGCAAAGAAAAAGGCTGCATCAAATACGAACTCCTGCAAAATCAAGCCGATCCCACAGATTTTACCTTTGTTGAAGAGTGGGAAAGTGCAGATTTGCTCGATTTACATCTCGGTTCAACTCACATTCAAGACGCCGTGCAGAAATTAGACGGTTTGGCCGTTGGGCCTCCAGATATCCGCCGCTATGAATTGTTAGCTTAATCGGGTTTTTATAGCAATTTTATTAATGTGTGTGAAATAGCTTAGACCCCCCTAGCCCCCCTTAGTAAGGGGGGACAATAGTTCATTTGAAATGGAAGCAAAGCTAAAAAAATTATGACATTAGCAACAATAAAACAGTTATTTATTTATCCAATTAAAGGGCTGACACCGCAAGAAATGTCGGAGTTTGCTTTAACAGCAGGACACGGAATTAAGGGCGATCGAGCTTTTGCCTTAATGTTTGCAGATAATCTTGAAGCTGCAAAGATGCCCGCCCAAAATATGCCTTGGATGAGTAAAAAACATTTTGCGGTTCAAAACGATTGGCCTCTGTTAGCAGCTTTGGAATGTGATTATCAACCGGAAACGGCCGTTTTAACAGTCAAGCGTGAAGGAGTTGCAGTGTTATCCGCAGAAACGAACACAGCAGCGGGGCGCGATCGCATCGGCACTTTTTTCACCGAATATCTAGCCACAATTGAACCAACAAAAGAAGCGAGACACCCGCAGCTTGCACCTGTACACTTAGTCGGCGACTGCAGCGGCGAAACTCGCTATCCCGATCGAGAACCAGTACACATTTCTTTACTCAGTCAAGCCACATTAGACCAATTAACAGAAATTGCTGTTCAAAACATTGACGTGGGCCGATTTCGCCCGAACATTGTGCTAGAAGGTATGGCAGCTTGGTCAGAATTTGAGTTGATCGGAAAACAGTTTCAATTAGGCACGGCGCGCATAGAAGTTACAGCACGAATCGGTCGCTGTGTCAATATAGAAGTGAATCCAGAAACGGGCGATCGGGATATTCCCCTACTCAGTTTACTGCAACAGGAATTCCGTCACGCACAAACAGGAGTTTTAGCCAAAATTATCAACAGCGGCACAGTTAAAATCGGCGATGTTTTGACTTCTGATTAATAAAAAGCGACATCAAGATTGTGAATGCTGCCTAACTTCTTCTACTGATAAACTCAGTGCTTCTGCCACTTGCTGTGTATTCAATCCCATTGCCAACAACCGAGGCATGGCATCGCGCCGTGCTTGGGCTTCTGCACTCAAAGCCTGCTCTGCTAAGGAAGCTCGTTCTGTACCTGTCAGCAGAACGTCACAGCAATCATCGGAGCCATGAATTCCCGCCACAGCACGTAAGAGCGACGAATCTGATTTCCTAGTCTGGGTGGCACGTTCGGCACGTAGAACCAATCAGGAGCTTCTGCTCCCTTTTCAAGCGGGTCAGTTTCTCGCCAGTAGATGCCGCAGCCTTGCCCCATAGCATATTGCCCGTCGGGATGAAGCCGTTGCAATACCGACCCGATAGAATCAGTTAAAAGAATGCTCTGGGGATGCTCCTGAAAATTCTTCACAAAAGTGCCATCTTCCTCTGGCAATTTCGTGTGGTCGGGGAAGGGAGAGGGAAGGACAATCTTTTCGGTTGCCGGGGTCATGCGACCTCTCAAGTATTGCAGCTTACCTGAATATCTTAACTCATCCTGCTTCCGGCACCCTCACCTTATTACCAATCAAGTTTAGAAAACTCGTGCCAAAATGTTGAACCTCCAAAAAATTAGCATAAGCAGGAGTTGACTTGTAAACTCTAAAAGTCCGCATAATTCCTAAAGTCGCGGCACTTTCCAGCGGGCCGATAAAGCTAGTATCCCTATCCAAAAAATGAGACTGCTTAGCCCAGTGTGCCATCTGTTCCGCATTCAAAAAATAGCAGCCGGAATGAGGATTCAAAGGCCGCTCAAAAGCAATTGTTTGTTCCATGATTTTTCCCCTTAACTGCCGCTGCTCCTCCACATTTTGAAACTTAGCAGTAGCTGTTGTCGCTAAATCACCATCAATATATGCTTTAAAAACAGCTCCTTGAGGCGCTATTTCATAGCGATTAGGTTGCAGCAAATTTCCATTTCCACCGTGATGTGTAAACCAATTTAATTTACTAAAAAACCACGGATCGTGCAGAATTAAATCATCTTCCAAATAACAGAAATAATCGTATTTATTAATACACGCTCGCAATACTGCTTGACACTCAAACCCCAACAGCAGCGGTTCGCATTTTGTAGCGTGGTGCATAAAACATCTGGGCTGCACTGGCAATTGAGGCAACAGATGATAGCCTTGAGTAGTGCAAACAACAATGTCAATTTCGTGCTGTTGAGATTGATTTGCTGGGATAGTTGCACATTCGCTAATATCAATCATGGACTGAGATTTGCCGTACAAAGCTTGTAGCGATGTCACGCAAGCGGTTAAAGCGTTTAGTCGCGGTTGCGGATCGTTTCGCTGGGAAGCGTGTTTCCCGTCGCCGCTGGGATTGTAAAAGTGAGCAATAGTGAATAGAATTCGCATTGGTGTGGAGTAACAATTAGAAATTAAACAATACAACAGAACGATCGCACAATAGCCCTATAAATCTTACCGCACTTAGTCACCAAATAACTCCGGCAGGCGATCGCGCAGCTCAGCATTTAAACGCGGCAACTCGTCTCGCATCTGCAAGTACCAATCTCGCCGCTGCCGGTAGTGCCCGCACAGCAAGCGGTTGTCCCGCACCCATTCGTAAGCATTCGCGGCTATTTCCCGGCGCCGAGAAGTGTCTGAAATCAGCGAATTTAGTTTGGTTTCAAACTCTTTTTCATATCTATAAATCAATCCGGTTTCACCTTCGACAATCGAATGTTCGTACACGGTGGGACTTGCCAGCACCGCTACTCCCCGCGCTGCACATTCAATAAATTTTAAGTCAGATTTCGTTTCGTTAACCGGGTTGGCAACAAGCGGCAGCAAAGCTATATCGCAACTGTACATAATTTCTTGATACCGTTCGTAACTGCAAAATGGTTCAAATTCTTTTTGCTGTATTTTCAAGGATTCAAAAAATCGGCGGTCGTGGATTACTTTAACTCGAATCCGGTGCTTGTGTGCGACTAAAACTCGATTTAGCGCTGCCATTATCGGCTGCCAATCTTTTTCGCGGTTTAGCGCACCAAAAAAGATGGTGACTGTATCTTGGGCGGGATAAATTCGCGGCGGAGGTAGATAGGCTAATTGATTGGGAAAGACGGCAACATTCGGATTGTATTGTCGCAAAATTTTTGCTAGCGGTTCCGTAGAAGTTTGCACGCAGTGACAGCCGCGATAGCTGAGGTAATTATTGTCTGCGTATTCGCGGCGGCGGACGGGATTGTCGTCAATTTCAGCTACTATTAAATAGCCTTGTTGCAGCAGTTCTTTGAGTTGGGGAATATAGGCGGGATATTGCATGATTGTCCGCTGCCAAATGAAGACTTTTTCTTCTCCTGACAGTGGTGGAACTAATTCTGCTGTTTTCACGGCGGATACTGTGCGGACACCGGGAATTGTGGCGCTAAATTTGTCCGGTTCCAAAACTCGCACGCGATCGCACCCTGTAGGAGCCATAATGATAGTCTGAATCAGCAGTCTGCGCGCAGGTAAGGCCGATTTGGTCGATCGCGCGATATAATGTTCAGCACCTGTTTCCGTAGCAAAGCTGCTCGATGTTAGCTCTAAAGCCTTTACCATTGGATGCAGTAATTCCTGAAAGCGGACAAAATTTTCGGTTTTGTGTCCCTTCCCTTGAAATTCATAAACCTGCAATCCGGCTTGAGCAAATAGTGATTTAATACTTTCTAGGGTAAACCAGTGCTGCATCTTGCTGTCGGGATTCTCCCACTGTCCCCGCAACAGATTGACAATTCGCCGCCAGTATTGAACGTTGGGGATTCGGGCGATAATTTGCCCCTCTGGATTCAGCAAACCACTGTACTGCTTGAGCACTTCCCAGGGGTTTTTGAGATAGGGTAGCAAGTCGCCAAAAATTAAGCAATCGACGGTTCCTGGAGCGATGTCGAGACTTTCGATGGCAATTTCTTCAATATCGGCTACCGTCACCCAGTTTAGCCGATCGACCGCAATTTTAGCTTTTTCTCGATCGCATTCAATGCCAATATACTGACAGTGAGGATTTATCTGCTTGTACTCTTGGCCCGTCGCACCCGTACCGCAGCCAATTTCAACAATGACTTTAGCATCCGGCGGGAGCAACTTCAAGAGGTCGTGGTTGACGCGATCGATCACTTTGTCTAAAATTCCTGATTAGTTGATCGTAAAATAAAACAGACCAACCCATGCCGACAGACAACCAGCCGAAGGTTAGCATTGCGATGCCAGTATACAATGGCGATCGGCACATTTGTCAAGCACCAAATTTTCTGTTGCCAACTCTTTCCCTTCCCTCTTTTCTCTTCCTCTGCGTTCTCTGCGCCCTCTGCGGTTCATTTAATCTTATTCACCCATCCTACAATGATTGCTATCTCTTAGCAAATAGTGAGCCAAATTATAATTTATTCTCAACCCATACCCTTATTTAGCGCGATTTAGAAACTCCATTAATTCTGATTTTTTCCTAAAAAATAAACACAACAATTTACTGAATACATTAGAAACTATGAACCCTAATCTAGGAATGAACATCGCCGGCTACATCAACGGCGAATTTGGCATAGGAGAAGGTGTCAGAGCAAATATCAGAGCCGCAGAAGCCGCCAACATTTCCTTCGTCATCAACAACTTTACCCGCAGTCCCCACCGCAAGCAAGACACCACCTATCAAAATTTTAGCTCAGACAATCCCCATCCCGTAAACTTAATTCAAGTCAACGCCGATGAAGTTGCAACTTTTATCAAACATACAGGTTCCAGCTATTTTGAAAACAAATACAATATCGGCTTTTGGGCCTGGGAACTGCCCGCATTTCCCCCAGAATGGCAGCCCGCATTTAATCACTTTCACGAAATATGGACTTACAGCAACTATTGCGCCGAGGCAATTTCCGCATTAGCGCCAATTCCCGTCATCAAAATCATCCCCAGTATTGCTCTACCCGCACCTTCCCGGAACAGAGAAGCGCTGGGTTTACCTAAAGATAAATTTATTTTTCTGTTTGTATTCGACTTTTCCAGCCGCATCGAACGCAAAAATCCTTTAGCGGTAATTCAAGCATTTAAACACGCTTTCGGCGAAGATGACAGCGTATTGTTGATTGTCAAATCTTCTAATTCAAACAAATTTACCGAGGCTCAAGCATCCTTAAACTCAGCCATAGCACATAATTCAAATATCAAACATCTAGACGGGTATTTGTCCAAAGATGAAATTAACGGTTTGCTCTACAATTGCGACTGTTACGTATCGCTGCACCGCTGCGAAGGATTCGGCTTAACAATGGCTGAAGCCATGTTTTACGGCAAACCCGTAATTGCCACCGGCTATTCATCAAATACAGAATTTATGAATGTCGGCAACAGCTATTTAGTCAAGTATAAGTTAATCCCAATTGAGAAAGATTGCGGGCCTTACAAAAAAGGCAATTTTTGGGCAGAAGCGGATGTCGAACACGCTGCCGATTCAATGCGCTACGTCTTCAACAATTACCGGGAAGCTCAACAAATTGGAGCGATAGCTGCTGAGGAAATTAAGAATTTACTCAACCCCCAAGCTACAGGTAATAAAATTAGAAAACGTCTCGAATATATTGCCGAGATTACCGATAACTTTCAAAGCATACCTCTATCAGGAACAGCCAAAGCGAAGCCTGCCAAAATTAGGGCTAACTTGTCGCCATCTCAGGAAAAAAATCAATCAAGTGCAGAACGGCAAAACGGGCAGCCGAAGGTTAGTATTTGCATTCCGACATACAACGGAGAAGCATTTATTGCGGAAACAATTAAAAGTGCTTTGGCCCAAACCTACCCTAACATAGAACTGATTATATCCGATGACGGCTCCACAGACCGCACAATTGCGATCGCCCAATCATTCCAATCACAAACCTCAGTCGATTTCCGCATCATACTGCACCGCAACTACGGCTTATCACAAAACTGGAATTTTTGCATATCCCAAGCAAAAGGTCAATACATTAAATTTCTCTTTCAAGACGACTTGCTCGCACCCGAATGTATTGAAAAAATGGTCGCACTCGCCCAAAAATACCCAGAAATAGGTATGATTTTCTCCCCGCGCGGCATCACCATAGCTGAAGAAGAATCTAGCCCCATTTTGCGGAGAGCTTCCAAATCAATTAAAGATTTGCATAAAAGTTGGTCGAAGTTAAAAACAATTCAACCCGGCAAAGCAATGCTAGCAGATACTAACTGCTTGAACAACCCCATCAATAAAATTGGCGAACCGAGTACCGTCTTAATTGCCGCCCGAGTCTTTGAAGAAATAGGATTTTTTGATTCGGAATTGTCTCAGTATGTAGACTTAGATATGTGGTGGCGAATCATGGGCAATTATCACATTGGATTCATAGACGAAAAACTCTCGTCGCTCAGGATTCATCCCGAACAACAAACTTGGAAAAACTTCGCTGCTGGGGAAAATCATAAAGATGTAGTCAGATTTTACAAAAAGCTACTAAATAGTCCTGATTACAGTTTCCTAAATCAATCAATAAAAGATAAAATTCGCCAAAAGTTGGCATTGATAAATCAGCCAAATTTTTCAAAATTGTCAGCACTGCTTGAGCAGTACAAAAAATTGCCATCAAACCAGTCTATTCTCGCGCAACTCCGCCAATACCGCCAACAGCTAGCTGAATATTGGCTGAATTTGCCAGCGGAAAAATTAGAAAATGCTTACTCGCAAGAAGCGGGAAAATCTCATAAATTGCTACTACATAGCAGGCTCAAAAATGAAAGTTTAACCGAGTCCGAGCAACGTTTTGTCCAGCAGTTATCCTCTAAACTTGCTGAAAAAGGGGAAATTGCCGATAAAATTCAATATCCCCTCGCAGCGATGCTGTACCGCGACGCTTATCAGTTGCCGCTAGAGTATAAAAATGCAGCGATTCCCCAGTGGTTTTTTGACGACTTTCTGAAATTCTTATTTCACTCTCCCAATTATTTTCAACAGAAGTCGGAAGTTGAAAGGTACTCTGAATATTTTCAGCAGCTTATCAACTACGTCGCTGCTAATATCGTCAGTTTTCCCGATTCTGAAGTTTGGCGTTATTTGGCGGCATTTATTGCGAAAAGTGTTAGTTTCAAAGCTTTGTATTTGAGCGAGGCAAATCTGCTCAATATATTCAGTCAGCGAGCGGATATTATGGAATTTTATTTAAAAAATATCGGCTGTCAAGTAGACTGGAGTTTTACTCAAAGAGAACCTGAAAGACATAAAATCCGAGCGGGCTTTTTGCTTGATAATAAAATTAGCGATAAATTCGAGAGTCGTGCAGCAATTTCGAGTTTTGAATATTTAGACAGAAACAAATTTGAAATTATCGTGTACCATTTCCACGTACAAGACGAGCGACTGGAGAAGTATTGCGAAAGTTGCGCCGACAAACTGGTGCCACTGTCAGAAGATTTGCCCCAGCAAGTCCGAGAAATTCGATCGCACGATTTAGATATTCTGCTAATCTGCACCAATACTGCCGACACTTCCCAACCAAGCGCGCTGCTGTGCCTGCACCGACTAGCGCGGGTGCAAATAGCTACCAATACCTCAACACCCGCAACCACCGGAACCCGAAATATCGATTATTTCATTGCCGGAGATTTGACATTGCCCGCAGGTGCGGCAGCAGAGTATCGCGAAAAATTAATTACCTTAGAAGGCTCGGGATTTTGTTTCAGCTATCCTGTAGAATCAACACCTGCCAGAGTTGAACCGACTCGCAGCAGTTGGGGAGCCACTGAGGAGTCTGTAGTTTTCATGTCCGGCGCTCAAGCTTTCAGAATTATCCCAGAATTGAGAGAAACTTGGGCAAAAATTATTGCCGCCGTACCGAATTCTATTTTAGTTTTGTATCCCTTTCGTTCTCGCAATGAAAACTATCCGACGGTGCCTTTTTACAAACAAATTCGATCGCTCTTTGCCGAATTTGGGATTGACAAAAATCGCTTAGTTGTGATAAAAGCGCTGCCATCTCGCGCAGATTGCATAAAATGTCTGGAATTGGCTGATATATATTTAGACTCCTATCCATACAGCAGTGCCTGCTCCTTAGCAGAAGCGCTGTTAGTCGGGTTGCCTGCAGTGGTAAGCAAAGGGCAAACAACTCGCTCGCGACAATCAGCCGCAGTGCTCGAAGAACTGCTACTTCCGGAACTGGTAGCAGACAGCGAGAATTCTTATTTAGAGCTGAGTAAAGCACTGGGAACCAACCCAGAACTGCGCCGGCACTACCGCGAGCGAATCCAGCAACAAATGGCGGCAAACCCCAAGCATCTAGACAGTCGCGCTGGCTCGACCCAACTCGGAACACTCTTGGAAAGACTATTCCCAGAGTAAAGGAAGAAGGCAGTTCGGCAACGCGCAGTGTCAGGGATGTAACAGATGGATGTTGAGCGAACAAGGAAGATGGCAGAAGAAATATTTTCCCACTCTCCCACTCTCCCTCTCTCGCCTTATCCACTTACCATTCTGAGACCTGCGGGGAACCCCTCGCTAGGCAGAGCGTCAAGAAATAGACATCAATAGCGTTAGCCCGCTGACGGTCTGCTATCATCGGGGAATCGAGGGGTTAGTGGTTGTCGCTCTTTTCCTGCCACAGCTAAATTAAAAGGGAAAGCGCAAGTCAGTTGGAGATAAAAAAATGACAGGACTTTTTCAAATAGGCGATAAATTACTGCAAGCTCAGGATATGCCATCGCTCCTGAAGCGATATCAGTTGATGCCGCAATTCTTGCGGGGTGTAATAGTAGACCAAGCGATCGCATCCTTTAGTTGCAGCGACGAAGAACGCCAATCCGCCGTCGAGAATTTTCTGGCACAACACCAACTGACAGCCCCCGAAGCCAAAGAAGCTTGGCTGCGCAGCCAAAACATGACTGAAGAAGAACTTCAAGAGATGGCCGTCAGGCCCTTGCTGATCGAAAAATTTAAGCAAGCCACTTGGAGACCTAAAGTAGATAATTATTTTTTAACCCGCAAAGCCAGCCTAGACCACGTAGTCTATTCCCTGGTACGCACCAAAAATCCCGCACTGGCAAACGAACTTTACTTTCGCATCCTCGAAGGGGAACAAACCTTTGCTGAAGTGGCCCGCGACTATTCCGAAGGGCCCGAGTCCAAGTCAGGCGGCTTGTTGGGCCCAGTACCCCTCAGCCAGCCCCACCCGGCAATCAGCAAACTTTTGTCCGTCAGCCAGCCAAATCAACTCTGGACGCCGCGTCCTCTGGCAGAATGGATGGTAATTATTCGACTAGAAAAGTTCATGCCGGCCCAGCTCGATGAATCGATGCGGCTGCACTTGATTAACGAACTCTTTGAAACCTGGCTCGCCGAACAGATATCGCAAATAGGCCCGCTACAGCCCCTCTCCTCCCTGTCTTCAATTTCATGACAATCAAGCAATTTGGTCAGGGGCCCCCGGATAAATCCGTGGAGACTTTAAAAAGCGTAGCATCCTGACAAAAAACCCCTGGATTCATCTGTGGATTCAATCTAAAATCTAAAATCTAAAATCTAAAATTGGATGACTTCTTCCGCTGTTTCCCTCTCCCAAATTCAGGATTTCCTAGCTCAAACACCTCCCTTTGACCGACTGTCAGAGACGGCTCTGTCAGCCTTGGTGGCTAAATGCCAACTCCTCGGCTACCGGACGGGGCAACCCCTGTTTGAACGGGAAAAAATGCCGACTCAGGTGGCAATTATCTATCAAGGCCAGGCCCGGCTGCTGGGCTTTGACCAGCGCTCGCAGCGCCACGTAAGTTTGCGCTTGGTGCAGTCGAAGGAAATCCTGGGCTGGGCTGGCTTGCTCAGGGGAGTTCCCTGCGAGACGGCGATCGCCTCTACAGATGTAATTGCGATCGTCCTACCTGCCGAAGATTTCCTGAGTGTACTGGAAAAACAGCCGACCTTTGGAGAAGCCTTTCGCGAACACTGTTCCTTGAGCGAAGTATTTGAACTGTTGAGCCTGGAGTTGCAGCGCCAAGCCGACGGCACTTCCAATCTCAAGGAACTTACCCTGCAAGCTTGGCAAGATGCGACAGTTGTCAACGTGCCAAACGGCAACAAAAAAACTCAAGACCTCGCCAAAGAGCTAGATGCCGATCGAGTTTGGCTCGTCAGCAGCGGGGTCTTGGGCGACTTTCCCACCGGCAGCCGCTTTTCTGTGGAAAACGCAGCCAAATCCTTAAAAGTAGAAGGCCGCCTCGGCGCCCGCTTGGTCGGCTTCCGGGAACCCCCAGAACCCCAACCCGAGACAGACCCATTAAATGGCACGACAGATCTAGTAGACCCTGGGCAGAATCCGCCCGGAAAATTGATCGAGATTCTACCGGGCCCAGACCGCCCCCCAGAACCCGCAACCGGTCAACCAAAGGAGGCGGCGAGATACCCTGTTTTCCGAGCCAAAGGGCAGATTGAGGCCCCGCTTGCTTGCTTCCAAATGTTGAGCAAGTATTTCGGCCTCAAATTTCGTCGAGATATCATCCGCAAAGTTCTAGAAAATCAGTTAAAAACCGCTGGTTCTATCAGTATGCAAGCTTGCGGGGCGATCGCCCAAAGCATCGGCCTCACCCCTCAATTGGCGCAAGTGCCAGCAGAAGCCATCAACCGCATCAAAGCCCCCGTAATGATTAAATGGCAAGATAGTTTTGCCATTATTTACAGCATCACCGAGCAAGAATTGGTGCTCGCCACGCCCGAACAGGGGCTGATGCGGAAGCGGATACCTCAGTTTAAAGAAATCTGGGGAGAATCAGGAGAAGTCCTGCTGCTGCAAGCTCCGCAAGTCGAACAAAAAGAGCAGTTCAGCTTCTGGTGGTTTGTGCCGGCTCTCATGGAACACAAGACAGTGTTTTTTGAGGTGTTGCTCGCTTCGTTTTTTGTACAGTTATTTGGTCTTGCCAACCCATTAATCAGCCAAGTAATTATTGATAAAGTATTAGGTCAGCGCAGCATTGACACCTTGGATATTTTGGGAGCATTTCTGTTAGGTGTTGCCCTGTTTGAAGGACTGCTCAATGGTTTGCGTACCTTTTTGTTTATAGATACCTCAAACCGCATCGATGTCAAATTGAGTGCGGAGGTAATCGACCACTTGCTCCGGCTGCCCCAGAATTACTTTGACAACCGGCGCGTGGGAGATCTGGTTTACAAATTCAGCATGATGGGCCAGATTCGGGAATTCATGACGAGTACAGCTTTGACAGTGGTTCTCGATGCGGTATTTTCGGTGGTTTACGTCGCCGTTATGATCTCTTACAGCGTGCAGCTAACTTTTGTATCTTTGGCAGTGGTACCGATACTGGGGCTGATGATTGTTCTAATCAATCCGCTGGTGCTGCGCCTGATCAAACAGAGAAACAACCGTTTTGCTGACTCTCAATCTTATCTAGTGGAAGTAGTCAGCGGGATTCAAACTGTTAAGGCTCAAAATATTGAATTGAAATCCCGCTGGGAATGGTCGAGCCGCTACGCAAAATACATTACAGCCAGTTTTAAAACAATTCTCACGGGGACTGCGGCCGGTACGATTAGCAGCTTTTTAAACCAGGTGGGTAACTTAGCTCAGTTGTGGGTGGGAGCTTATTTGGTACTGGGAAATGAGATTACTTTGGGTCAGTTGATTGCTTTCCGAATAATTTCCGGGAACGTGACAGGTTCGCTGCTGCGTTTTGTCAGCGTGTGGCAGAGTTTCCAAGAAGTCTCGATGTCGATCGATATGCTTAAGGATGTTGTCGATACGCCGACGGAAACCAGCGATGAAGACCGGAACAATATCCCGCTGCCGGCAATTCAGGGGCAGGTTACGTATGAGGAAGTTTCCTTCCGATTCCTCGAAAGCGGGCCACTGCAACTGGCGAATGTGAATTTGGAATTTCCCGCTGGCAGTTTTGTGGGAATTGTAGGGGGAAGCGGTTCCGGTAAAAGTACGGCGATGAAGCTGTTGCAGCGTCTTTATCCGCCGCTGTCGGGCAGGATTTTTATTGACGGGTACGACATTGCTAAGGTGGAACTATACTCGCTCCGCAGCCAACTTGGGGTGGTGCTGCAAGATACTTTGCTGTTTAACTGTACTGTGCAGGAAAATATTGCTCTGAGCAATCCCGATGCGAGTACGGATGAGATTGTGCGAGCTGCGAAATTAGCGGTAGCTCACGATTTTATTATGGGCTTGCCTGCTGGGTACAATACGATAGTCGGAGAGCGGGGTGCGTCGCTTTCTGGGGGTCAAAGGCAGCGTTTGGCGATCGCCCGCACGATTTTGCAAAACCCGAAACTGCTGATTTTGGACGAAGCTACAAGCGCCCTCGACTACCATTCCGAACGCCAAGTTTGCAATAATTTAGCAGAAGCTTTCGCCGGTCGCACGGTGTTTTTCATTACTCACCGCCTGACTACAATCCAAAACGCCGACATAATTATTATGATGGATCAAGGTTCAGTAGTCGAGCGGGGAACTCATAAAGAATTAATGGCTCTTAAAGGGCGTTACTACTGCCTATTCCAACAACAAGAGTCATCGAATACCTGATATCAAACAACTCACAACTGATAACTAACAAATGGCCATGAAATCGGTAATACTTTCTGAGCAACCAGTCATTCTAGAAAAACCAGCGATTTGGTCGCACTTGTTTTTGTGGATGATCATGCTGATGACCACTTCAGGTGTAATTTGGGCTTATTTCGCTAGCGTAGAGCAAGCTGTCCCCGCTGTCGGCCAATTAGAACTCAAAGATGGTGCTAGAGACATCCAAGCACCTGCTACAGGCGCTGTGGTGAGACTTCACGTTGAAAATGGCGATCGGGTGGAAAAAAACCAGCCTCTGCTCACTTTTAACCCCCTTGCACCCAGTGCAGATTTAACATCGATCCAGAAAACTAAAGAAGCTCTGGAAAAGGAAAATAAATTTTATGAAGATGTTGTCAGCGGCAAAATTCAAGGCGCTATTCCTTCTAACCTAGAATCAACAATCAAGGACAGACAGAGCCTCACCGCACAAAATCAAGTGCTGCAAGCTTTGATTGACGAACTGTACCTCAATCGGGGAGCTAGCGGAAGTTTTGATGCAGCCCAGCAAGGACTTTATGTTAATTATCGATCGGAATTTCTGTCTCGCGTCGCCGCAGCTCAAGGCCAAGTTCAGGAGTTGGAAAAACAACTGAAGCAAGCTCAGGATGCTGAGAAAGCTGCCGCAGATCAAATGACAGTGGCACAGCAACAATTGGGTTTTGCCCAAAACCAATTAAATTATGCTCAGCAGCAGTTAATTTCTTCGCAAGAGCAAGTAAAATCAGCCCTGGCTCAGAAAGATTTGGCCGAAGAACAGTTGGCGAAATCTCAACAAGTATTGAAGTCGAACCAAGGCATTCTGGGGAGACTAGGCCCTCTGGTGGAGCAAGGAGCCATCGCTGAACTGCAAAGAGAACGTCAAGAACAAGATGTTTTCAGAGGTCAAAGCGACGTTCTCAAACAGCAAGATCAAATTAAGCAGCGCGAAGGTGAAATCAACGCTCGCAAAGGCGAAATTAACACGCGCCGAGGTGAGATAAATACGCGCCGCGGTGAAATTAACGCGCGTCAAGGTGATATCCAAAAAATTAGTGCTGAGATACAGCGCCAGCAAGGAGAGCAAGCGCGCATTCAGGAGTCCATCGCCCGCGCCGAAGAACAGTTGAAAAACACCAAGGATTCCTGGGCGAAAGAACTTTATACCAAAATTGCTGAAAACCAGAAACAAATTGCCAGCAGCGATTCTCAGCTAAGCCGCTTCAAAGTGGAAAACTTGAAAAAGCTCTCCGAAGTGAACGCTCAGCTAGAAAAGGCTCAACAAAACCGCGACACTCAAGTGATGAAGTCTCCGGTATCTGGCGTTATCTTCGATTTGAAACCTTCTACGAAGGAGAAAGCTAAGTTGGATATGGCGAAAGATCCGATATGCCAATCCATTATTAATACGGTGCTGAAACCGGGCGAACCGCGCCCAAAACGCTGCGAAGAAGCTTATTACGAAGCGCAGCAAACTGAAAAGCTGCTCAAGGTTTTGGATGACGAAAACGGTCTGGAAGCAGTTGTTTACCTGGAAAACAGCAATGTGGCTCTGGTATTGGATGCTTTGAGACAGAAGCGGGAAAAATTGGAGCCGTATCACGGCAAACAATTAGACGGAGAAAAGGTTGACTGCGAACAAGGTAAAAGTTGCGTTTGTCCAGAGAAGGAAGTTAACAGAGAGAAACTGGGTTTGACGAAATACCAATGCGTGCCTGTGGAAGTGAATGTTGAAGCTTTCCCGGCGATGGAGTTTGGTACTGCTGAGGGTGAAGTGAAAGAGATTAGCAGCGATGCTGAGCCTCCTACTGAACTGCGGAAATACTACGCTTTCAAAACTAAAATTAAGCTCAAGAATCAGAAGTTTGTTTTGAACAAGGGCAAGGCAAATCAAGTTGAGGTGAATTTGCAGTCTGGAATGTCCGTGAGTTCGAATATCAATATCGGCAAGCGGACTGTTTTGCAGATGTTTATCAACCGATTTACTGGCAAATTGGATACTTTCAAGACTGTTAAGTAATTCGGTTAACCGCTATCAATAAGTAGGGTGCGCACTGCGCACCTTACCGATGTAAGTAAATACAATCTCCTCGATAGAATTAGGTGGTTAAAACACCTCAAAAGTCAAACTTTCGGCGGCTAGACTAAGCTTCACCGAAGTTCGTTCGCTGACTAAAAAATAAATAGTATTTAAGCCGGGTTGATATAAAATGGTGATGGCAATCGGTGCGATCGCACATTCATGAAAAAATTTATTTTATTTACTCTATATCTGATTCCTGTCCTCTTATTAATCGGATTTGTAGCGAATTTTAGCGTTAACGTTCCCGTTGATGACGAGTGGAGGTTAGCTAGCCTTTTTGAAAAAATAGCTCAGGGAAATGTAACTTTTAACGATTTTTGGGCTTTGCACAGCAACCACCGGATAGTGTTCCCGAAAATAATTATTGCAGTGCTGGCTTTTGCTTCCAGATGGAATATTAATTATCAGTTGTGTCTCAGCATAGCTTTGGCTGCGATAACTTTTATGGCTACGTACAAGCTATCCTCGATGCAAGTTAAGAATGTTGGGGATGATTTGTGGCATTTAGCTAATATTTTAACTTGTATTTTGGTTTTCTCTCTAGTTCAGCACGAAAACTGGCTTTGGGGATTTCAATTAGCTTGGTTTATCGTAAATTTGTGTTTTGTAGCTGCGGTTTATGCGTTGGTTTCAAATCACAAATTATTGCCGAATATAGCCGTTTTCAATCGGATGAAATACAGTAAGGACACGGCAGTGCAGTCTCCCTACCCAATATCTGTACTTCACTATATTAGAATTTCTATTGCTGCTGTCTTCTGCTTTATTGCTAGTTTTTCCCTAGCCCAAGGTTTGCTTTCTTGGTTAGCAGCAATTCCTGCTGTAGCAGCTTTAGAAGGAAATGCTGCACAGAAAAGAAAAAGAATTATTGTATGGATGCTGCTGTTTGCGGCAACTTGTGCTGTTTACTCAATTGATTATCATCCCAGTCGGAAAGCAAGTATTATTTCATTGTTGAGCAAGCCACTTGTGGTGATTGATTATTTTTTGAGTTTGTTGGGTTCACCAATTATACGTTTTCCTGGTATTTCTGCACTGGTTGGCTTGGTAATATTTGCAATTTTCTTATTTTTGGGATTCTATTTCTTCGTCATTGCGAACCCTGCGAAGCAATCTCCAGCCCCAGCGATTGCTTCCTACCTCGCAATGACAAATAGGAATGATATTAGTGAAAATAATGAGGCCTTATCTTGGCTGTCAATAGGTTTTTTTTCGGTTTTATCGGCTCTGTTTATTACTGCTGGTAGGGCGGAATTTGGGGCGATTCAGGCGCTCGAATCGTCGAGATATACAACGAATTCGATTTTGCTGTTAATTGCTGTGGTTCAGCTAGGGCAATTGTTTGTCCGAGGTAACTATCGAGAAACAAAAGCAACGTTAAACCACAACTACATTTTTTTTTATCGGATGTTCGCAGGGCTGTTAATTGCTACAATTATTGTGAACTCTCAACAGGCGATCGCCCAAACTCGCTCGGCACTTCTTTACAAACAAGGCGCTCAAGATTGTTTGCAGTTAATCAACTATCTGGAACCGTCTGATTTTTTTGATAATTCACCGGAAAGCTGTTTGAGGGTGCTGAGCAAAAAAACTTGGCTGGTGAGAGAAGGCGCGGCAATTATTGAGAAAATAGGTTGGAAAAAGTTCGCGAAAAATGTAGAGTTTACTTCTAATACGGAGAAACTTTACGGCTATTTAGACCAACCTCAAACCAGCGATAAATCGGTGAC
This sequence comes from Microcoleus sp. F4-D5, assembly GCF_036704885.1. Classification (NCBI taxonomy): domain Bacteria; kingdom Bacillati; phylum Cyanobacteriota; class Cyanophyceae; order Oscillatoriales; family Microcoleaceae; genus Microcoleus; species Microcoleus sp. F4-D5. Next base: position 34,919 of record NZ_JAUBSX010000031.1, read on the forward strand.
TGTCAAGAAAAATGCTGCTGTCAAGGCTTCCGGTTGGGCGGTTTTGCCAGGAAATTTGAAACAACCAAATATTGTACTGCTATCTGCCGGCGATAAACAATCTTTTTTTGCTAACGCTTATGTAAATTTGGAGAGTCCCGACATCGCTAAGAGTTTAAAATCTGAGTTGTACAACAATGCAAGGTGGGCTGTTGATTTGTCGGATAATAATTTGCCGATCGCCCAAACGGAAATTAAAGCTTGGGTGTATAATCCTGTTGACAACCAGTTTGTCCAGTTGCGCGGAGGATGAGGAGTGAAAATTTCTGTGATTATACCAGCTCACAATGAGGAGGGCTGTTTGTACGGTACTGTGCGGGCGATCGCCCAGACGCTCGATTTAGAAGGCATTCCGCACGAAATTTTGATTGTCAATGACAATAGTGTCGATCGAACTATTGATATTTGCCAGGAGTTGTCAGAGACTTTTCCCACAGTTAGATACATCAACAATCAACCTCCGAACGGTTTCGGATTTGCGGTGCGACGGGGATTGGCGGAATTTGACGGAGATGCTGTGGCAATTGTGATGGCGGATGCTTCCGACGATCCGATAGATTTGGTAGCAGGATACCGCAAGTTGCAAGAAGGATATGATTGCGTTTTCGGTTCCCGCTTTATCAAAGGCGGCTTTGTGGTTGATTATCCAATTCACAAGTTAGCAATTAACCGCTTAGCAAACTGGTTTGTCAAAAGTATTTTCGGCTTGCGGTACAGTGATGTCACCAATGCTTTTAAAATTTACCGCAGAGAAGTGATTGAAGGCGTGCAACCGATTTTGAGCCATCATTTTAATTTGACAGTGGAACTGCCTTTAAAAGCAATTGTTCGGGGTTTTTCCTATACGGTGATTCCTTTGAGGTGGTACAATCGGACTGCTGGGATTTCTAAGCTTAAAATCAAAGAGATGGGGAGTCGGTATTTGTTTATTGTCTTGTATGTCTGGCTCGAAAAACATCTCTCTCGCGGCGACTACCACCGGACTAGAAAGATAGCAAAATTAAAAGTGAATGCCTGATAGAATTTTAATTGTGGGCGGGGCGGGTTTCATCGGCAGTTGTTTGGCAATTGGCCTGAAGAAACTGCACCCGGAATGGCAAATAATTTGTTTAGATAACCTGCGCCGCCGGGGTTCAGAATTGAATCTGCCTCGGCTTAAAAGTTGCGGGATTCAGTTTGTTTACGGGGATATTCGCACAGCGGCAGATTTAGATCCAGTTGCACTGAATGCTGACTGCATTATAGATTGTGCTGCGGAGCCTTCTGTGCTGGCTGGTTTTAGTTCGCCACAGTACGTTTTGCAGACGAATTTACTGGGTACTGTAAATGTTTTGGAGTTGGCGAGACAAACGGGTGCGAGTTTGCTGTTTTTGTCTACGAGTCGGGTTTATCCGATCGCCAGTGTCAAATCGGTTAAGCTGTTAGAGTTGCCGAATAGATTTGCGATCGCGCCCGAGCAAACTTTACCCGGCATATCCGAGTTGGGCATATCAGAAGACTTCCCTTTAAAAGGACACCGTTCGCTTTACGGAGCAACTAAATTAGCTTCGGAATTGCTGATTGAGGAATACAGGGAAGCATACAATTTGCAGGCAATTATTAACCGCTGCGGGTTAATTACGGGTGCTTGGCAAATGGGTAAAGTAGATCAGGGAGTTTGCGGTTTGTGGGTGGCGGCTCACTATTTTCAAAAGTCGCTGAGTTATATCGGTTTTGGTGGCAGCGGGAAGCAAGTTAGGGATTTGCTGCACGTTGAAGATTTGTTGAGGTTAGTTAATTATCAATTAGAACATTTTGCTGAATTTGACGGCGAAGTTTTTAATGTTGGTGGCGGTTTGAGCAACAGTCTTTCTTTGGTTGAGACAACTGATTTGTGCCAAAAGATTACCGGGAAATCGATTTCAATTAATCCTGTTTTGGAGGAACGCGCGGGGGATATTCCGATTTTTATTACTGATTCTTCTAGGGTGATGGAGAAAACAGGATGGCGGCCTGTTATGGGGCCGGAAGCGGCTTTGCAGGATATTTATGATTGGATTGCTGCTAATGAGGTGGTTTTAAGTTCGATTTTGTAGGGATTTTTTAACCGCAGATGCAGTCGGATAAACGCGGATAAACGCAGATGTATCGCTCTGCCTGGATCTGACTGCAAATGCGAGTCATGAGTCTCTGCCTCTATTGTTTTTTTTCGATGCTTTAACAAACATTTGACCTCCTAAAATTTGCCACAAAACAGGCAATTTTAAGTAAACTTTTAAAAGCCAGGGCGATGCCGGTCTGCCTTTTGTCGAAAATGGTAAAAATCGGGGTATGATTAGGTCGATTTCAAAGCCGACGGTTTGTAAAAGTTCTTGCAGCGATAAGTGGGTAATGGGTAATTGATGATCGATAAAATCGTAGTATTCTTTGAAAGAATATTTGAAATTTGGTTGAAGTACTAAGAGAGAACCGCCTGGCTTAAGTGCCTCAAAGCAAAATGAAATAATTTGGATTAGTTCTTCTTTATTGCGGAGATGTTCAAAAAAGTTAGAGATAAATATTCTGTCAAATTGCTCGGTAAAAGCTGGGACTTTGCCAATATTTAAAATATCAATATTCAGCACTTTTACATCAGGATTGGCAAATAACTTTGAATCGGGATTGAGGTCAATTAAACATTTTTTTTCAGCCAGAATTTGATTTATAAACTCGCAGTAACCGCCGCCAATATCTAAAACGGCTGATTCTGGAGGAACATAATTTTGTAAAAACTCGTCAATTAAAACTTTCCAGAGTGCCACCTTTGCTTGCATTTGTCGGGAATCAAATCGATTGGCGTACAATTTTTTGAGATATGCGTCGGCTTTCATAGTAAAATAGCATAGACTGAGTATGAGTTTATCACTTTCACTGCTAACTATGAATGTTATATCTACCGAAATACCGGAAGTTCTGATAATTGAGCCAAAAATTTTCGGAGACGAGCGCGGTTTCTTTTTTGAGAGTTTCAATCACAAAGCTTTTGTCGAAAAAACAGGCGTGACGGCAGAATTTGTGCAAGACAATCATTCCAAATCCTCTAAAAATGTGCTGCGCGGTTTGCACTACCAAATGCAGCAGCCTCAAGGCAAATTGCTGCGGGTAGTTGCTGGCGAAATCTTTGATGTAGCGGTGGATATTAGAAAAAATTCTCCGACTTTTGGGCAGTGGGTCGGCTGTTTGCTGAATTCAGAAAATAAGCAGCAACTTTGGGTTCCAGCGGGATTTGCACACGGTTTTTTAGTAGTATCAGAAATTGCTGAAGTTTTGTACAAAACTACAGACTACTATGCACCGGGACACGAGCGGTGTATCCTGTGGAATGACCCCGATTTGGCGATCGACTGGCCGCTAGATGGTGCCAAACCAATCTTATCAGCTAAAGACCAAGCTGGACAAACGTTGAAAAGATCTCAAGTGTTTTGATCATGAAAATTTTACTCGCAGGCGGCAGCGGACAGCTAGCTCAAGAATTGCAGCCGATTTTATTATCTTCGGGAGAGGTTATTGCCCTCGATCGCACTGGCCTCGATTTATCACAACCCGAAACCATCCGTCAGGCAATGGCTGAAATTCAACCTGATTTAGTCGTCAATTCGGGTGCTTACACTGCGGTAGACAAAGCGGAAAGTGAACCAGAATTAGCACACGCAATCAACGGTATTGCCCCGGGAATTTTTGCAGAAGAATGCGAAAAACTGGGAGCAAGTTTGATTCACTTTTCTACTGATTATGTATTTGACGGCAGCCACGGTTCTGCTTATCTGGAAACAGATTCTACGAATCCACTGGGAACTTACGGCAAGTCTAAATTAGCAGGCGAGGAAGCAATTCGGAAAGCGGGAAACCGACATATTATTATTAGAACCGCGTGGGTTTACGGCAACGGTGGCAAAGGCAACTTTGTCAAAACCATGTTGAGGTTGGGAAAGGAAAGAGAAGAAATTCGGGTAGTAGCAGATCAGATCGGAAGTCCTACTTGGACTGGGGATTTAGCGGAGGCAATTTCGCAGATAATTCCTCAAATACAACCAAAAATTTTTGGCACTTACCAGTACACTAACAGCGGTGTTTGTAGTTGGTACGATTTTGCGATCGCCATTTTTGAAGAAGCAAAAACACTCGAATTTCCCCTAAAAGTTCAGCGCGTAATTCCTATCACCACCGCCGAATATCCGACACCCGCAAAACGCCCCGCTTTTTCGGTTCTCTCTACGGTAAAAATATCAGCACTTCTGGGTACGCATCCTCCCCACTGGCGGCAAGGACTCAGAAAAATGCTGGCAAGAGAAGTGAAATAAAAAATTGAGTAAAGTTCAAAACATGAGGGCGGGTTTTGTACAGATTTATTTGCGATATGCCAATTATTAATGCTAATCCCGCCCCTTGTATCTTGAAAGAGCTACATTTGAATTTACTGTTGGGTGGGGGCGGGTTTACTAAATTATTGGTCTTAGGCCGAAATTATTGGTAAAACCCGCCCCTACTAATCCAAATATTTGTGTTTGCGAATCCCATGAAAGTCAAGTCAGAATATGTTTTAATCGTTGCATCAGTTCTGGGCATTCTAATACCAGCGTCATATATTTTGTACTTGATATCGCAAGCGGGAGACTTGTCTAATTTTGATTATTGGTGGATGACGTGGAATTTTTATTCAGTAGACGGTTTCTCTACAAATCCTTTTAATTGGATATTTCGGGCAAACGAGCATTTTGTCTTGATTCCGGCAATTATTTATGGCTTGAATATAGCTGTCACTCAAGGTTCAAATATTGGTTTATGTTTAGTTGCCTGGTTCTTGGCTTGGATTCAGTGCCACGTATTAATTGCTCTGCTGCCGTTAAATTTGAGGCGTTTTCCCCTACAATTTATCTCGCTACTCCTTTGCATTTCTCTTTTTAATTTTACTCCGGCGGCGGCTCACAATTGGATGCGGGGATTCAGCGGGATTCACTGGATAATTGCTAATTTATTTGTGATTTGTTCGATATTTTGTTTGCAATCCTATGTGACGCTTTTGTCAAGTAAAAGGGAAAAAGAGCCTGCCGATATTCATTCCCAGGCTTTGCTTGGGAACAGGGAATGGAAACAAAATAAGTGGGTAATTGGTAGCATTGTTTTTGGCGTTTTAGGCTGCATTAGTTACAGCACTCCTTTAGCTTTGTGGCCGATCTTGTGTGCGGCTGCTGTTGTGCTGCGGTTTCCTCGGCGAATAACTTATTTGTATTTCATTGCTGCGATTGCAGTGATAGGGATTTATTTTTTAACTTATAAAACTCCATCTCATCACCCTTCTTTAACTAAAATTAACCCGCTCAAAACTCTCGAATATATTCCCACTTATCTCGGCGGAATTTTTAGCGAAAATATTATTGTTGCTTCAATTATTGGTATAATTGGTTTGATTGCAGCGACGGGTTTTGTGGGTTATTGGCTATTTGTAAAAAAGGTCGATAGCCCGGATTGGCTGCCTTGGCTATCAATCCAACTTTACACGCTGCAAACGGCATTAATGGCCGCTGTCAGTCGATCGGGATTTGGCGTCGAACAAGCCACCGCTTCCCGCTACGCCACACTCCCAGCTTTGTTTTGGATGAGCACAATTGTGCTGACAGTATTGTGGGTGCGCGAGTTGCAGCCAACACCAAGAATTCAAGGGCGTTGGCTGACACCGCTGTTTGCAGTCGCCACAGTTGCGATTATTTTAATGTACGGGGTGGGAGGCGAAACTGCAAGGGCGATCGCCCACAGAGCAACCTATCAACCGTTAGTAGCATTATCACTGCAATTAGACATCACCGACGTAACGCTAATTAAAGACCGCGTAGGCAACAAACCCGCCGCTTTTATCGGGTTAATCGACGCATTAAAAACTAACAACTTAGTGCCATTTAACCGAGACATCAAAAAACACAATTTCTGTGCAGCATTAGACACAAAAATCGACCTAAATTTACTGTCAGCACCCAAAGACGGAGTACCCGGATATTTTGATACAGTAACTAAACTCGCACCCGCCGCCTCCAGAGTAATTGGCTGGGTAGGAGACCCCGAAAACAATGTAAAATGTATTGCCATTCTCAACCAAGAAAATGTCGTTCGAGGTTTCGCCATGTCAGGATTTCCGCGCCCAGATTTAGTTAAATTGTTTGGCCCTTCCTACGAATTCGCAGCTTGGAGAGGATACATTCAAACATCACCAACAGATAAATTATTGACAGCCTATGCCTCCTTTAAAAACCGCAAAGGTTGGGTAGCCTTGCGAAACTCCCAAGTTATCAATAAAAACTAAAAAACCTCTCTTTCTCCTCCTCTGCGCCCTCTGCGCCCTCTGCGGTTAATAAAAAAAATCTCATTGACAACACAAATGAAATAGAATATCCCTATGCCAAAACACCTCAGCTTCGTAATCCCCGTTCACAACGAAGAAGCCACCCTAAAATTACTGTTTGAAAAAATCAAACTTGTCATGTTCCAAACAGGAATTGACAGTTACGAAGTCATTTTCATAGATGACGGTAGCCGCGATTATTCGTGGCAAGAAATCACAGATTTAGCCAGCCAACATCCCAAACTAATTAAAGCGATTAAACTGCGCCGCAACTTTGGCAAATCCGCCGCACTTTCAGCAGGATTTCGCAATGCAGCAGGGATAATTATCTTTACTCTCGATGCTGACCTTCAGGATGACCCCGCTGAAATTCCCAAATTCTTACATCATTTAGAATCGGGATTTGATTTAGTTTCCGGTTGGCGAAAACAGCGAAACGACCCGCTTTCTAAAACTTTACCTTCCAAGCTGTTTAATGCCGTTGCGTGTTTGCTGACTGGGGTGCAAATGCACGATATGAATTGCGGTTTTAAAGCTTATCGCAGGGAAGTTTTGCAGTCGATTAAATTGTACGGGGAATTGCACCGCTACATTCCGGCTTTAGCAAACAATTTAGGGTTTAAAATTGGTGAAGTAGTTGTCGAACATCATCCCCGAAAGCACGGAAAATCAAATTACGGCTGGGAACGTTATGCGCGGGGATTTATTGATTTGTTGACGGTGTTAGCCACGACGCAGTATTTACACAAACCGGGTCATTTGTTTGGGGGTTTGGGATTGTGTTTTGGCTTGGTTGGAACTGTTTCGCTGAGTTATTTGATAGTTATTTGGTTTCTGAATTTGGCGGGGATGAATTTTGGGCCGATCGGGAATCGACCTTTGTTATTTTTTGGGATTTTGTGTACAATTCTGTCGGTGCAGTTGATTTCTTTGGGAATTTTAGCTGAGTTGATGGCGCGGAATGTGGATGCTGATTATGTGGACAAGCAAATTAGCGAAATTATTGATGATTCTGGTTTTGATATTTAACCGCAGATTAAGGCGGATTAACGCTGATTAACGCAGATAAATCGGCGATTGAAATCGTTTGTAGACAAGCAAAGTCTACCTCTGTAGACTAAGATAAAAGTCTGATTTGGATTTAACAAGTTTTACATATTACCTAATTTTATACAGTATCCATTTGCCTTGTTTGTCGGCGATTTCCCCTTGCATATTTGGGTGCCAGTCAGTACGAGTCAGGATATAATCGGCATGATAGTTTTTGGCTACTTTGACTAAATCCGCACTGCTGCGGCGGATGAAAAAGTCATTTCCTCCCCAAATCATTTGCGGGTTTAAGGGAACTCCTAAAACGGTTTCCATGCGAGTTTGCCATTCTTTGATGCCTTTTTCGGTAAAGGGGAAGTTCTTGAAGTTGACGACAATCGCTCTTTCGGAGAAAAACTGGAAGCTGGTAACTGAAGGTGGAATTAATACGAGTGAATCGCGGCTGCTACTTTGCGAAAATCGCACAGCTAATTTGCTTAAGTCGTCTCTGGGAACGGCATTGATATTAATTCTTGTTTGAAATACATTTAATATAGGTTTGGGCAGAATTCCTGCTACTCCAAAAACTAAGGTGGCGGTAGTTATTAAGGCTAATGTGTGAGTTAGAGTTTGTTTGATAGATGTAGGTAGGGATGTTTTTTCTAAAATGAATGGGAAGGCGAGGATTGAGAAAAAGACTGGGATGCTAATTATTCGATCGCCAATTATTTCCCATGAATCAGTCACCGGATATATCAAGCTAAAAATTACCGTTCCTGCTGCTAAAATCCACAACAATATATTATATCGTTTGGGAAATACGTATTTTTTTGTCTGCCAAACTGATAATCCTAGGAAAATGATACCCCTAAAAGGCAAAGTTAGTACAGCTAACAGCAACAAGCTAATAGCTATTTGTTTTTCTCTGTAAAGCCGATCGACCGTCAAAGCTACAGCAATAAATATAATTATTTGAGCAAAAGGTACGGTTCTAGCTAACTGTAGTTTGGCGATAAAAGCCCAAGGGTAAACTTCAACAAATACGTAATTTAGAAATAATGCAACAATTGACGTGCCAACAATTACATAAAAATTAACTTTGTCTTTTTTTGGCAATAAATCGGAATTTTTGATGCACAGCAAGCCACCAATTATGAAACATATAAAGTTGAACCAATTCCCAAAATCCCAATTTGACGGGAGGATGTGGTGGGGGTTGCGGACTTTCGCGTGAATGTAGACAAAATCAGCGTTGTCGATAGTGTGAGTGCTGGTAGTACCTGTTAATAACATCGGTACGTAAACGATACTTGCCATTGCTGCTAAAAGTGCGATCGCCAAAATCAATGTTTTGAACTTCCGCTGTTTTACAGATTCAATAAATAAAACGGGAACCATCATCAATCCCGGCAACAAACCAACTAAAAATTGCAGCAAACAACCCAGTCCAAAAAAGAAATATCCGGTCAGCCATTTCTGGCGCAAACTAAAGTAAATTCCCCAGATTGCGAAACCCATTGCGAAGGTACTGGGTACTGATTTGGTGGAAAATATCAGGGTGTTACCAACATCTGTAAATGAAGCTGCTATACATAAAAAAGCCATCGCTGCTGCTGGTAGTTTTGAATTAGTATAGATATTGATAATTGCGTAGCAAGCTAAGATAAATGAACCAAAGGCTAGGAATTGATAGATAAAGTGCGCTATAGGAATGCTGGTTCCTAAGTTTGCGAGCAAATAAATGATATAATAATAGTAATATCTCGGATTAAATTTAACCATTTCCTGAACGTAATAGTCATTTTTGTACTGTTCAGGATTTAACATAAATTGGATTGGTGGCACTTCGGGGAAATTGCCTCCAATGGGGAAAATATAGCCAGTGGCTATCAGGGAGCCGATGATGACAAAAGTATAGAGAGATAGATTAAAATACCAGTGAGATTTTTGATGTTTTTGCATTGACGGTTCCACTTACCTACTGACAGCCAAATTGTTAATCTCCAGTCGGCATTGGTTTGTTAAATCCTGTTTGCTGCTACTCAATACCTCAAGCAGCAGATAAATGGGATTTTTGCCCTCAACTAATAGATTTAAGCCGATCGCACTTTTTTGAGTATAAGCCATCTCTGCTGAGTCTATTAATTTACCTTGCTTGTCCCACAAAGTCAAGCGCAGGGAAACTCCCGGACATTGTTGGTTCGGTAAATTGAGTTGACTGGTAACTTTCGCTTTGTCTGAAATGGAACCTAAATACAGGAAAGATGTATCGAGTTTCTGGCTATTTTTAATTGGATGAGTTACAATATTATATAGGTAATCAGATTTTTTACTGACTGAATAATTAGCACTTGTGTAGATTGACTGATGCAAACTAATCCAATCTAACTGCGTGCCCGGTCGATCGACTATTTGCCGCTGCATCGCCTCCAGAGTCCTAACTGCCGTTGCTGTATCAGTCGGCCGCAGCCTCCGGTAAACGCTGACAGTCACGCCGTTTTCTAGCTTAAACTGTTCCGGTAGCAATTGGAAATCGCGGGCAATTTCCCAGTTTTGAGTAAAGGCATCGTACACAACTTTAACAACATCTTGTTCGTGCGATCGCAAAACTTGTTCGTCAGTCGGTAACACCTGCTGAAAAGGTACAGCAACCACCGCATATTGTGACTGCAACAACTCCGGTAGCGGGTAAGTATCGCGCGAGTCAATTTGCGGCCTCCCGATTGTATTTAATTTCCACCAACCCTCCGGCGGATTTAATTTTCGGTTAGCTTGCCTGAGTATATTAGCATTGAAATTGTTAGAAGCACCGGCAATATAAATTGGTTCTTCATTCGGTGCTAATTTTCGCAGAAACTCTACTAATTTTACAACTTCGTCGTAGTCCGATCGCACTAACGGCGGAAAATTACCCACAAACAGTCTTGACAAATCAATTTTGAGAGGAATTAACCCGACTGCGGCATTTACAACCAGGTACAAACCCGCCGCGCCCAGCATGAAATACCGGACTTTTCCCTTGAGTGTCAGCCAAGTTGTCCAGAAAAATGTGGATAGTCCTAAAAGTGCGATCGGTGTAAGATGAATTGTATAGTGCAAGTAGCCGTAACGCAAAACTAACAGCCATTCAATCAGCGACAAAACCCCAAACAACGAAACAAAAATAGCCGCCGCCGGAACCAGAATTCGGGTGAGAAGTCCCGCAGAAAAACCAATCAGTACCAGCAGCCAAGTTCCCAAACCGTAAAAATCCGCATAACGAGTTAAAATATCATTGACAGGCAAACTCCAAGCAACATACAAATTGCGGTAGTCAACCGTCAGAGCACTGCGAGTAAAATCTCCCGCTACCAACATTAAAATAGTCAAGCTAGTTGCAGCTATCAAACCCAATTTGATACCGGATTCAAACAAATTTTTCCAACCTTTGTTTTGAATACTTTGAAATAGCGATCCTAAATGATTTGTGGGATGGGCTTCTAGCCCGTCCCGGCTAAAAGCCTGAACCATGTTGATAACTGACTTGGGATTGCTATACTGTACAATAAACTCGATGAAAGCCTGTAAAGTCGCGGCACCAAAAAATGCGATCGCACTATAAGCAAAATGGCGCCGCAACAGAATAGCCGCCGCCAGCAAAAACCCAATTAACGGGATTTTCCACCAAGATTTTAGCTTGACATCCTGCACATAAACCCAAATTGCCAAGGCTACAAACACACAGCCGCCAGTATCCAGATATCCCCGCAGAGTCGGTATCCAACTCATCGGAATTAATAAACTCAGCAACACAGTTGACCAAAACACCCGGCGGGGATAAATTGGAATTAGCGTTGCAGAAATTGCCCCCAGCAACAGGCGAAACGGCAGCACATAAATCAGGGAGACGCTGAGAATGTAACTCAGCCGAGACTCGCCAAATAACAAAATAAACGGCACTAACGGCAGAGAAATTAACAGGTTTTTTTCCTTAGATAGCGATTCTATAACTCCGCGCCATGCTTTATCTGGCGAGTCTCGAAATAAATTTGCCGTGTTGACTGTAGCGGTATTGTATCCCGCGTAATCCCACCAATAAAAAGTATGTTCACTAGATACATAGATTGATGTTACTGCCACTGTGACGATAACAAGTAACAACAGGAAAAACCCATCAATTAGAAATTTTCGAGGTAATTTAAAAGAAACAAAATCAAATAATCCCATCACTCTAGCAACCCTAAATAACTTCTAAACTTCCTCTTTCTCTCTTCCTTCGCGCCCTTTGCGCCTTCGCGGTTCGTTAACTTACCTTAAAACAGTACCTTGCAAAAAACCTTCCAACTTTTCTGCATATTGCCGATTGGCGATCGCACTTGGATGAAGGTCATGAGGTAAATTATTATTGGCAGGTATTTTCAAATCAACCGAAATATCTGCAGTAGCAATTTCCTCCTGACTTAACTCCTCCAACATTTTAGCAGAACCCGCATTAATTCCTGCCACAACTAACTTAACACCATTAGCCTCAGCCACACGGTTAAACTCTTCAATAATTGCCTTAGAAACCTCGTGACTTTTGTACAATCCCTCTTCAAATTGATTGTAATTAACCTCCAAAAAATGGCTTAATGCAGAAACCCGCATCAGCGGGAACTCGCGATATTCAAGTTTTGCCATGCTGTAGGTAAAATGATTTTCTCCATTCAGCCTAGCATCGGGCTGAAATAGAATACCGAGTTTATTCCAAGCAGCCATTTGCTTTCTTCTCGCCCTTAACAAAGTATTGCGGCGGTCGTGAAAACCCGCATAAGCAATCACCGCAATTTTGGGTTTATTTCCTTGTTTGATGGCTTCTTTGAATTGAATCAACGAGTGTAGCGTGCCGTAGCCGTTAACCCCAAAATTTACTATTTCATATTTGGGTAATTTCTCTTGCAGCAACCAAGCATAAGTTTCGCTATCATTCAATGACCAACCGTAGGTAAAAGAACAGCCAAATATCCAAATTTCAGGCTTTTTTGACGATAAATTGTAAGTATTGAGGGGATGTGTTATTCTTAAACTATTATTGAGATGAGTTGCATTAAATGAGTAATTGCCGTTAAGTGTCACCTTGAATTGACCCGGCAAATGCTTGTAGCCGAGTTCCGAGTCTTTGGTAAAAAAGTTACCTTTTGGTTCGACGGCAACATCAACATTTTCTATTTGCCAGGGTTTGTATCCCACAACTCGCAAGAGAATTTCAGCGGTGGTGGTAGATAAAAAAATTGGAAAAATTAGATATGTTATTAATCTGAAAATAGAGGTTTTAATAAAGTCTTTTTTCATAATTTATCGTAGGGGCGGGTTTCACCAACCATATCGGCGTAAGACCAACAATATAATAAACCCGCCCCCGCCCAACGAATAATCGGAATCTACATTTTTTTCCACGAGCTCAAACATCAGGTTAATCTAGATTATCGGCTGTGTGGGGGCGGGTTTATCTAAATTGTTTGTCTACCTCAAATATTTTTTGTAAAACCCGCCCCTACAGGGAATTGTAGGGGCGAGTTTCACCAATTATCTATGTCTAAAACAAACAATCTCGTAAACCCGCTCCCGCCCAAGAAATCATCGGAATCTACATTTTTTTCCACGAGCTCAAACATCAGGTTAATCTAGATTATCGGCTGTGTGGGGGCGGGTTTAT
>NZ_JAUBSX010000031.1:48112-70571 GCF_036704885.1 Microcoleus sp. F4-D5
CTAAATTGTTTGTGAACCTCAAATATTGTTTGTAAAACCCGCCCCTACAGGCAACCGATGGATTAATTCCTAATAATTCGCTTCCTCCTCGTACTCGGGAGTCTTATTTTTCTCAGGGATATTCACCCGAGGAGCCTGGTAAGGCTTCGGCGCCTCATCGTCAGCCCAAGCATCAGCCTCCACATCATCCTCGTACTCGTACTGCACGATCGGCTGCTTGGGGCGAGAACTCTCAGAGCGAGTGTACTGCGGCTTCTCTTCGTACTCCTCCTCATAATCGTCCTCCTCGCCGCCCCAATTATCCTCTTCGTAATCCTCGTAATCGTCGATCGGCTCAGGCTGCACCGCGCGCATCTGCTGCTGCTGTCGCACCGGCGGCCGATTCCACTGCGAGTCCTCGTCCCAAGGAACTTCCTCAACCGCAGGCGCCGCTACCTTGCTGCGCATTTCCGGTGCAGGTATCCGCACGCCCGGGCCCAATTGATTTCCCGTAGCCACGGGTTTCGGATAATAACCTTGCTCGTCCTCTTCCCGTTCCCAAGGTGCTTGACCCAAACCGACGCGCTCCAGCAAACCCACACTAAGCTGCCTGAGTCTTTCCTCGGAACCTTCAAACACAATCAAGCGATTCGGGCCGCTGCTGACAATTTCTTCAATCCCCAACTCGTAAGTGCTGAGAACTTGGTCGGGGATTTGGGGGATTCCCAGGGAAGCGATAATTATAGAAACTAACTTACCGTCTTCGGGGTCGAACCTAAAGCCCCGCACCCTACCTAAAAGTTCGCCTGTTTCGGTAATAACTTCGCTGTTAATCAAAATGCTGTAGACTTCAACATCAACATCATCTTCGATCGCGCTCTCATCTTCCACCAACAGCACGTCGCCGATTTCGCTGACATTGCTGAGGAACATAAACCTCGGCATTCCAGCGACCGCAAATATATTATCACGCAGACCGAGCGCCACAACTTCCCGCCGATCGATGTCCACCCATAATTGACTAACCACCCCCAAGCGTTTGCCTCTGTCGCGGGTGATGACCTGAGTGCCTAGAAGGTCGGAGCGTTGGCAAATTTGTTCGGATGTCATTGTAACTTTAATCCTGATTTATTAAGTACATATATCACTCAACACGAGCGTTAACAGAGACTCCGGGACTACAACTTCAGTCAGTCGATTTTAGATTTTAGATTTTAGATTTTAGATTTACTCCACAGAGGAATGTGGGAGCTGGAACTAGGGTCTAAAATTTTGATCTATCCACGACTGTTGTCGGCGGCTTGTATCCGTTTTTGGGTAGGGTCATCAACAGAGACTTCGGGACTACAACTTCAGTCCTATGACTTGAGTATAAGCTCCCCGTGCTTGAGTAACACCAATTGTACGCTCAGCCGATTGAATCATAGGTCGCCGCAAACTCACAACAATAAACTGGGCTTGTTCAGACTGTCGCTTTATCATTCTAGCTAATCGCTCCACATTTGCCCCATCCAGAAACATATCCACTTCATCAAAAGCGTAAAACGTAGACGGGCGGTAGCGTTGCAGAGCAAAAATAAAACTCAGCGCCGTCAGCGACTTTTCGCCTCCAGACATGGAAGCCAGCCGCTGTACTGGTTTGCCCTTTGGGTGAGCGACCAAATTCAAGCCGCTGCTGAAGGGGTCTTCCTCGTCATCTAGCTGGAGATAGCCATCGCCTTCGGAAAGTTCCGCAAAGATAGTCTGAAAGTTCTCGTTAACCGCGTCGAAAGCTTCCTTAAAAGCGCGCCGCCTGAGTGTGGTAAAATTTTCAATTCTCAACAGCAGTTCAGTGCGTTCTCCTTCCAATGTCGTCAATTTTTGACTCAATTCTTGAAGGCGTTCTTGAGTGCGGTTGTACTCTTCCAAGGCTAGCATATTGACAGGTTCTAAAGCTTGAATGCGTTTGGCGATCGCCTTTACTTCCTGCTGCAATTCCGTCAAATTGGCTTTCTCGACATTTTCAGGAATCGACGGCACGGGGTCGGGCATTTCCGCCCGCTGCGTTTCCAATAGAGTGCGGACTGCGGCTAATTGTTCCCGGCGTTCTTGCTGAGTTTCGTTAAGTTTTTGCAACTGCCACTGTAACTGTTGTTTGGCTAAATGCTGTTCTCGCAGTTGAGATTCCGCCCGATCGCGATCTCCCTTCTGCACGCCCAATTTTTCCTCAATTTCCCCCAAAGCCACCTTAGCTTCCGCAATTTGTCCGTCGAGTTCTAACTGCTGGGAAACAATGCGATCGATCGCATCCGCCCCCGCGTTTTGCTGCACTTGCCATTCCTGCAATTTCTCGCTGCCTTCCTTAATTTTGTCTTCCAAACGCCCGAACTGATTTTCCAAGTCTACAAGGCGCTGCTGGACGTTTCTCAGAGCCAATTCTCGCTCTTGCAGTTGCGCTTCTTGTGCGCGCAAACTCGATTGCATTTGCTGCCATTCGCTGTGACTGTTCGACTCTTCCAACTGCGCCAAAGTTTGGCGGTACTGCTGCAATTGAGTTTCCTGTGCGGGCAATTCTCGTTCCAGCAACTGCAATCTCGATCGCGAATTAGTTAATTCCTGCGTGTTTTTCGCAATTTGCGATCGCACTTGTTCCTGTTGCGCTTGCAAATTCTTAATTTCTGAATCCAACTGTTCCAAGCGCAACTGATTTTCGCGCAAGTTCTGTTTTGCTTCCATCAATTCTTGGCTGCGATTTTTGACTGCAACAGACGCGCGGTCGATCGCAATTTTGCACCGTTCCAAAATCCGCTCAATTTCCTCCAACCTTTCTTGCAAAGACGCGATCGTCCGGGCTTCACTAGCAGCCTCGCTAGCCTCAACCGTGCCAAAATGCAAGGTAGATCTGTTAGTAGAACTTCCCCCAGTCATCGCCCCGCTAGTTTCCAAAATTTCCCCGTCCAAAGTCACAATCCGGTACTGTCCCAAATAGCGGCGGGCGTCGCCGAGGTTGCTAAACACAACCGTACTGCCAAAAACGTAAGCAAAAATTTCCTGATACCGCGAATCGCAATCAATCAAATTAACAGCCGCATCCACAAACCCAGCCGCGCGCCGCAAATTTTCATTCACCGAATACCTGCCGCCCCTAATCTTATTCAAAGGCAAAAACGTCATCCTTCCCGCCCGTTTTTGTTTCAACAATTCGATCGCAGCAGCAGCCACGCTGTCATCTTCCACCACCATATTTCCCATGCGCCCGCCCGCCGCTATTTCCAGCGCCAACTGATAGCGCGGTTCTACGCGGCCCAGTTGAGCCACCAAGCCGCAAACTCCGCCAATTCCGCTTTGCGCGACAATTTTTGCAGTAAATGTTCCCGTCGCTTCTTGCAGTGCTTGAAACTGCACTTCTAGTTTGTCTAATTTGCGCTGTCTTTCCCGCTGTTCTTCCAACAAACGAGTTTGAGTTTCTTGTTGCAGTTGCAATTCTTGTTCGGCTTCCACTAAAATTTGATTCAGCGATTCTACTTGCAAAGATGCAGCGCCTTTGGTTTCCACAAGGCGAGATTGCTGCTCTTTTTTCGCTGCAATTTCCTGTTCCAATACTTGCAGCGATTGATTTTGTTCTTGAATTTGACTTTGCAGGCGATCGGCTCTTTCTCCGATAGTAGCTTGTTCTGTACGCTGCGGTTCCAAAGTTTGTTGAATTGTTTCGATTTGGCGGTGCAGTTCCGTTTGCTGCTGTACCCAAGCTTCGGCCGTCGAGGCGATCGCATTTGCCACTTCCCGACTTTCATCTAAACTTTGCTGGGCTGCGTCCCGCTGTTCCTGAAAACTCCCCTGCTGAGACTTAACATAAGATATTTCAATCTCAATTTGCTCCAAACTTTGCTTAAATTGCCGAACTTCTGACTCGGTTTGTGCTATGTTAGCCGCGATTTGCCCAGCAGTTTTTTCCAAATCCTGTTTGCGGTTTTGCAGTTGCCGCCGTTCCGCTTCCTGAGTGGCAATCGTCGCTTGCAAAGCCAACAGTTCCGACTCTCCCAAAGCTTTAACGCGGGCATTCAGCGCGTCAAGTTCGGCGGTTGCTTCTTGAATTTGGGTGCTAATTGCTTGCAGTTGTTCGGTGAGAGATGCCGAAGTGCGATCGCCCGTTTCGATTTGTTCTCGCAGCTTCCATTCTTGCTTTTGCAACTGGCGGAATTTTAGGACAATTTCCCACTGCGACTTTTCTTGAAATTCCGCCCGCAATTTTTGATATTTTTCCGCTTTCGTGCGATCGGCAGCAAGTCTATCGCGCTGAGAAATCAGCTCTTTTTCTACAATTCGGCTGCGTTCTTCCACCTCCTTAACTTCATCCAATTTCTGCCTAGCTAAAGAGATTTTGCGATCGAACTGAGCGACCCCAGCCAATTCGTCAATGATTTCTCTGCGTTCCTTAGAATTCATCGAAATAATGCTGGTAACGTCTCCTTGCAGGACGACGTTATAGCCTTCGGGATAAATTCGCAAGCGGTTGAGTTGTTCGTGAAGTTGAGTCAGGGTGCAAGGTTGACCGTTAATGTAATAAGTTGAAGTGTAAGTACCTTGGCGAGTTACCCGAAGTTTGCGCGTCACACTCCACTCATCCGATTTTCGATTTTCGATTTTCGATTTTCGATTGGTAGCGAGTAGTTGTCCGTTATTGTCTTGATTTTCGGCGATTTCAATTTCTTCTACATCTTCAACAGATAAGTCTTCCGATTTTCCATTTTCGATTGTTGATTTTCGATTGACAGGAGATGATTTGCCGTTGTTGTCTTGAGTTTCGGCAATTTCTATCCCTGCGACTTCCTCTGCTTCAACAGATAACTCATCTGCTGCATTTTCCTCCTCATCTTCATCCCGGGCGAACCATTCCTCCCCCACATCTTCCAGCGCAAAAGTCGCAGTCACGCTAGCTTCGATCGTACCGCGTTTGTTTTGGGCGCTGTTCACCAAATCCGGCAAACGTTCGGCCCGCATTCCCTTAGAACTCGAAAGTCCGAGACAAAACAGCAAAGCATCGAGGATGTTGGACTTCCCAGAACCGTTGGGCCCGGAAACCACGGTAAAACCGGGCAGCACGGGAATGGCCGTCGTGCCCCCAAAAGATTTAAAGTTAGTCAGTTCGATCCGTTTAATGTGAACCATATGCTAGGAGTAGCTTTGGCTCTAGGTTGTTGTCACAGGGTAGCACAGGCAATGGGGCGATCGACAATGTGTAAACTTTCCGGCATGGTCGATCGAACCGATATCTTACACCTTTGTCAACAACCCAGCCGGCTTTTACTTAAAAAGTTAGTTGACAAAGGTACAATACCTGCAATCCGAGCGACCGCTACAAATGAACGTAAATTTTGATACAGATAACTTCATGAGACTCGATCGGCACTATTTGTGCGATTAACCATGAAAGCCTTGTCCCTAGTCAATTTCAGCAAATATAAGATCGAAAGTTCTTCATGTTACCCCTAGACATATAAAAACTTTCCGGTAAAATCGAACCAAAATTAATAATGTATAAAGTAACGAAGCAAATTATGGAGGGCAAACCCATTACACCAGCTCAGAACTCATCTAACCTGCCAGCTTCACCTGAAAGCGACCAACAAGTATTGCAAATTTGGGGTCGCCAGCCCCTTAAAGGACACGTCAAAATCAGCGGCGCCAAAAACTCGGCCTTAGTCGTCATGGCAGGAGCCCTGCTATGCCCAGAGGATTGCCGTCTCCGCAACGTTCCCGGTCTAGTCGATGTCGCCCGCATGGGGCAAATTCTCTCGGCTGTAGGAGTCAAATTACAGCAGCACGGCGACGTTTTAGACATCAACGCCAGCAACCTCATAGACGCTCAAGCCCCCTACGAATTAGTCAGCCAACTGCGGGCGAGCTTCTTCATCATCGGCCCGCTGCTAGCGCGTTTGGGATTTGCCAAAGTGCCATTGCCCGGTGGGTGCGCCATCGGTGCCCGACCCGTGGAACTCCACGTTCGCGGTCTGCAAGCCCTCGGTGCCGAAGTCCACATCGACCACGGCACCGTTCACGCTTACGTCAAAGGGCCCAACCGCCGCCTGAAAGGAGCCAAAATTTATTTGGACTACCCCAGCGTCGGCGCAACTGAAACTTTGATGATGGCGGCGACTCTGGCTGAAGGAGAAACCGTGATTGAAAATGCGGCTCAAGAACCGGAAGTCGCAGACTTGGCGAATTTCTGCAGCGCAATGGGAGCAAAAATTCAAGGCGCCGGCACTAATACGATCGTCATTTCGGGAGTTCCCAAGCTGCACGCGGTAGACTATTCAATTATTCCCGATCGCATTGAAGCCGGAACATTTTTAGTAGCAGGAGCCATCACTCACTCCGAAATCAGTTTGTCGCCGGTAATTCCCGACCACCTGACCGCAGTCATTGCCAAATTGAAGACAATTGGGGCGAAAATAATTGCAGAATCCCCCGACACTTTGCGGATAGTTCCCGGCCAAACTCACTCGGCCACCGACATCGAAACTCTGCCTTATCCAGGTTTCCCCACAGATATGCAAGCTCAGTTTATGGCTTTGCTGACACTGAGCGAAGGCGACAGCTTGATCAAAGAAACCGTGTTTGAGAATCGCTTGCGCCACGTAGCAGAGCTCAACCGCATGGGCGCTGACATTCGCCTTAAAGGCAATGTAGCGATTGTGCGCGGAGTGTCTCGGCTGTCGGGTGCGCCGGTAGTGGCTACAGATTTGCGGGCTTCAGCGGCGTTAGTGCTAGCAGGACTTGCAGCCGATGGTGTCACCACCATCAGCAGCTTGCAGCACTTAGACCGCGGCTACGAGCAGTTAGAGGTGAAACTGCAAAAATTGGGAGCGAAGTTGCGGCGCGTCAAAGAGGGTACAGACCCGGCGATTGCTGAGGCTCCTGTCAATCCCGTGCGATCGGGTTTAAACTGTTAATTAGTCATTAGTCAGCAGTCATTAGTTATTAGGAAGAAGGAAAAAAGCCCTTCGACTTCGCGATCGGGTAAAAAGAAGGAAGAAGAGAGAAAAATAATTCAACCTTTTTCAATTGCCAATTGATAATTCCCACTTCCCAATGACCAATGACTGACGACCAGTGATTATTGACTAATGACCAGGATTAAAATGTCGAACATACCGCTCATCGGTTTGAAAGCAGACCAGTTTCGCCACCCGCTAGACTTGGAAGCCACCAACACGCTCAAACAACTGCCCGGCCTAGATTTGATGGTGCGGCAGTTGCTCGGACAACTGGGCGAACAGTTTTTCATGCTGGAAAATCTGGCTTCCAGCGTCCAAGTCGGCGAAAATCAATTGCCCCACCTGCATCAATTGCTGTTGGATGCCTGCAAAACTCTTGATTTGGAACCGCCACAGCTTTATGTCCGCCAGCATCCGATGCCGAATGCTTACACCTTTGCGATGCGGGGAAAACAGCCTTTTGTGGTGATGCACACTTCTCTGATTGATTTGCTCACAGACGAGGAAGTTAAGGCAGTAATTGCTCACGAGTTGGGGCATTTGAAGTGCGAGCACGGAGTTTACCTGACTCTGGCTAATTTAATTGTGTTGGCCGCAGGCCAAATTTCGCCTTTGGGAACCGTAATCGCGCAGGGTTTGCAGGCGCAAATGTTGGAATGGTTGCGGTGTGCCGAATTTACGTGCGATCGCGCCGCCTTGCTCGCTACTCAAGACCCAAAAGTGGTAGCATCGCTGTTGATGAAACTGGCCGGAGGTTCGCCGACTTTAGCTGCCAAACTGAATGTCGATGCGTTTTTGGCGCAGGCCCGGGCCTACGACGACCTCAGCAGCACTCAACTGGGAGAAATGCTCAAACAAGCTCATACGGCTCAGTTGTCCCATCCTGTACCAGTATTGCGCGCCAGAGAGATCGATCGCTGGGCAAGTTCAAAAGATTATGAATCTCTTGTGCAAAATCGATCGGTGTGTTATGATGGTGAAACGAAAAAGGGCGGGTGGCGAAACTGGTAGACGCATCAGACTCAAAATCTGACACCGAAAGGTATGAGAGTTCGATTCTCTCCCCGCCCACTGCTAAAAAAGCTTAATAAATCTAGGGTTCCAGATGATAAATCTGGAACCCTAATTTATATGGCATGGGGAATCGGGTATGGGGAATTGGGCATTGGTAACAACCGTTAACCGTCAACAGTCAACCGTTAACCGTCAACAGATTTTATGGGTGAAATCGCCGCTTTAGGCGCAGCATTTGTCTGGGCTCTATCTTCCACAATCTGGCAGCGAGTGGGACAGCAAATCCCCGCAGTGGTGCTAAACTTGCTCAAAGGTGCGATCGCCCTTTTCATGCTCCTGGCTACTGTACTAATTTTAGGCAAACCCTTACCCGCAATCAACCCTAATATTTTAGCAGTGCTGCTCATCAGCGGCGGGCTAGGAATTGGCATCGGGGACACCACTTTCTTTATCGTATTAAAATATTTAGGCGCGAGGCGAACGCTGCTTTTAGAAACCCTATCTCCCCCTTTAACAGCTTTATTGGGCTTAATATTTTTGCAAGAAAACTTATCGCCCGTTGCTTGTACTGGCATTCTTTTAACTATCGGCGGCGTAGCGTGGGTAATTGCAGAACAAACATCCGAAACAATCGTACCATCAAAACATCTTTGGCAGGGATTATGGATTAGTTTATTAGGACAAACAGTCAACGCCGCTGGAGCTATTTTATCCCGCGCAGCCTTCACTCAAATAGATATCGATCCCCTGTGGACAGCGGCTTTGCGTTTGAGCGGCGGCATGGCAGTCATGCTATGCTTTTTGAAACCAACAAACCTTGACAGTTTCAAACAATTAAAAGCGCCAAAACTATTAGGTGCAATAATTCTAGCAGCTTTTTTAGGAACCTATCTCGGAATTTTCCTGCAACAGATTTCGCTGAAATATGCACCCGCAGCAATCGCTCAAGCACTCATTTCTACCAGTCCCCTGTTTATACTGCCTTTAGCGGTGCTGGCGGGCGAAAAAGTGAGCATTCGGGCTGTTTTGGGGGTAGTTGGCGCGATCGGTGGAATCGCCTTATTATTGGGTTTGAAGTAATTAGATGTGAGACTTGAAATTTAAAAGTTTAGATTTGATACCTGTTCCCAAAAACAATGAAACTGTAGGTCTGCTTCCAACCATGATAGTCATCAGTGATTCCCCAATCTCAAATCTCAAATCTCAAATATCAAATGTATGACTGATTATAAAAGCGAGCGACAAACTAGCAATTTAGCAGCTATAAAAAAACAAATTACTTGGGTTCACCAACAGCCAGACGGCATCATATTTCAAGAATATTCCGGCGACAACTGCATAGCAATAAAAAAAATAAATTCAGTGCTATTACTGCTTTTAGCAGACCGAGAAACTTTAATCACAAATGTAGCTCAATCGCTCCTCGATCTCAACAATCCACTAAATTTCCTTTTTCCATATTGCCGAGCAATGATGCTAGCATTAGTATGGAAAAATCAGCCCAAAAAAATCTATATAATCGGATTTGGCGGCGGCAGCATCCCCAGATTTTTTCACCACTATTTTGCTGAGTCGATAATCGAATGTACAGAGATTTACCCCACAGTAGTCGAAGTTGCTCGCAAATTTTTTGGCATTCAATTCGACGAGAGGCTAAAAGTAGCGATTCAAGACGGGCGCGAGTATCTTGCCCAACAAAATCCAACAGTAAAAAATGATATAATTATTGTGGATGCTGGCTTTGGCAGCGGCTATATGCCCTATAGATTGGTGACACAAGAATTTTACCAACTGTGCAAAACTCATTTGTCAAGGGCAGGTGCTTTAGTTGTCAACCTGTTCCACAAACAAGAGTTTAACGCAGCGGCGGTGAAAACAATTCAAACTGTGTTCGCACAAGTTTATATATGCAATTTAGAAACAGGTAACAGCATTGTGATTGCGACTAATGCTCCCGATTTATCTCAAAATGAAATATTCTTGAAAGCAGAACTTATTCAAGATTTCCACAATTTAGGATTTTCCTTAATAGAAATGTCGCTTCAGCTAAAAAAATTAGCCCAATTGCCGGAATGGTTGAAAAATTGGGAAACCCTGCCAATTTTTACAGATGCTGAAATACCGCCAGGTTATTTGGACTGATAAACATACACAATTAGGGCTGTTGATTTCATTACAGAAAAAACTCTATTTGTAGGGTACTTATGGGCGCACCATCGCTATGCCTGTAGCAAATCCAAATCTGTAAACAGTTGATAGTAGGCAACATCTGTCTCAAAAATACTTGACAGTGAAATTACCTCGGTGTAGTATATAGGTAGTGCAAAAAGTTAAAAACATGAGACTAAAAAGTTGGGAGTCTCCCCGCAGTGAGGGCAGAAACTCCAAAGGCAAAGGCGGATCGGCAAGAGCTAGACAGCTCAAAAAGCAACAGCAAACTCTGCGAAAACAGTTAAAAGCTCAACACGATCGACAAAACCACCAACAAAATCATCAAGGGAAGGAAACCGATAATTCCTTCCCTTTTTTTGTATCTTTCGGCTGCTGCTCAATCCCGCTGAATGTTCGGACAAATAGTGCTAGTAATGCTCGCCTGCGAGGGTTGCTCTTGCCAGCAGTTGAGAATGCCTTGCAACTCCCCCTTCAAAGTTTCTAAGGCTGCAATTTGCACCGAAATTTCCTCTACCTTAGCCGTTAGATGCTGTTTCGCTTCAAAGCAAGGCAACTCTCCCCGATCGCGAACTTGTAAAATATCCTTAATCTCCTGAAGGCTCAAACCCAGAGCCTGAGAGCGTTTAATAAACGCTAACCTGTTGAATACCGCTTCCCCGAACAACCGATAACCAGCGGGCGAGCGCTCCACCGCAGGAGACAGCAAGCCCATCTCCTCATAGTAGCGAACAGTTTTCACCGACAAACCGCTACAGGCAGCTACGGAGCCAATTTTGTACAGTTTCTCGGCAACAGAAATATTCATAAACCAAGCATTAAAGATCGACGATCGAAAGACTTTCTTGCCATATCTTTTGGTGCCTCAGATGCAGCGAGTCGATCGTCACCTCGCCCAGTCGCCATTGCCGCGTAACCTTAATAAGGAGGATTTTTTTTAGACACGTTAAGCACGGGCAACTGAGGTCTCGAAGACTGAGGAGGAAGATAGTATTCGGGAGCAGGTGCGGGTTGTTCGGCTCCAGAGCGGTAAATTTGCCACCAGCGGAGAGCCATCGCCACCCCAGCGGTACCCAGCCCAAAAGCCAATAAAGAGCCGCTCGCACCGATGCTGCCGATGGCTGCATCGACAACGCCCACTGTCACAACAAAGCTGGTAATTGGCTCTCTACGGTAAGCTGACCTCAAAAGTCGCGTCCACGAAGCATTCATTTGGTTTTACTCTGTTCTATATTTATTTACAATCTCTAAAACTTAGAGTTGGCGGAACGATCGGGATTTCTAGCTCAAAGACTAGCTTCACCTACATTAATCTTCTCGCCTGTGGGGAATTGTACGGGAGCGAGGCAAAATTGCCAAGCTTGTCAAATCAAAATTCCACCCCATATATACCTCCAAAAGCCAGCTATTGCATTCGGGAACCGATCTCTCTCGACAGAGAAGTCGCTGGGCTTGTTTCTAATTAATATTTTAATCAATTCCCGAATTTGTCGCGGTCAGCAGAAGTCACACCCGCTGCCCGAAGAGTCAAGACAAAGTGTAAGGCTGACCGCGCCATTGCTAAAATTAGTTGAGACCTAACCAGGACAGCAAGCCCTGGCCTGTGACATACTCGATAATTAAAGTTAGAGAAAAACCGATCATCGCGGCTCGACCGTTAAGGCGTTCCGCGTAGCTGTTGAAGCCAAACTTTGGCTGTTCCAGTTTGGGAGTGACGGTGGGTTGTAGTTGTGTCATTGCTTTGAGTACCTGGCGATCGACGCTATTCAAATGTGAAATCCAATGTTAGTTACAATTCTTAAACATTGCTACTTCTATTATAAAGAGGGTTAACCGCCGTCAAGCGTCCCCGAAGAGAAAAAACTGCTGCCAACTAATGCCAATTAATTATACCCGCTCAAAATATGACTAATCAGTTAGATAACGATAAGCTTCCTGTCGCCGTACAGCGAGTTGCCTTTGCCCTTCGTACAACAGGCTGGGTTTGCTTCTGGGTACAGTTGGTGCTAGCGGTGGTAGCGGGGATCATTTTGCTCTTTGCCATCCCCTTCGCCATCCCCAGCACTACCACCGCTGCGGGTTCAAACAGTGCCGGCACCGGCGGGGGGGTATTTTTTGCCATTTGCGGGCTGGCCGTACTCGCTTACAGCGTATATCGCTCTTTCCGCTTCACTCGCTTGTCGAGACAACTGCGATCGCCCGCTAACGCTGTCCGCCCCAAAAAAGCAGACACCATCAAAGAGGTGCGGCTGTCACTGATGAGCAACTTGTCAGGAATGCTGCTGACGCTGATCGGCGCAGAAGCCATCAGCGGCACGCTTTTAGCCAAATCTCTAGCTCAGCCGCAAGCCTTGTTCGGTGCCGCAGTTGATTTGGGCCGATTTATTCAGCCCCTAGACATATTTGTGGTACTCGCCAATACTCACGCCACTGTTGCCCATTTTGTCGGGATTTTCGGGGCTCTTTTTTTGCTCGATCGCATCCACAAGCAATAGACAATCTGTAAGTGGGAATCGGTAAGTGAGAATCGCGAATCAGCAATTGCGACTCTCCCACTCTCCCACTCTCCCCCATCTCCCTCACTCTGCCGCTCTCTGCCAGCCGATATCCGGAATCACTGCCAAGCTGTCGAAGAACCTACTCAGATACCTTCTAGCAAGACAACTTAAATATCATGGCACTGAAACCCGAGGCTTATTTTGGGGTGACAGATCACGCAACTATTGAAATTTCTCAAGACAGTTGTCGTTCTGTCCTCGGTCAAATAGAAGCTGAACTGCTCTGTAGCGATACCTATAGCCAGGCTCTAGCTAGCTTACAAACCATGTTGGGCGAAGCAGCCTCCGCTGCCGAAATTTTAATTAGAGCAGTTAGCAGAGAAGCCGTCAAGCTCGCATTTGACCGATTTCCCAAACCAAACAAAACGGAAATACAAGTCGCCCAAGAGAGTTTTGCTGCTGTAAGTCCCGCCCTTGAGACGGTGACAGAATTTAGAGAATTGGAACCGCCAGTAGCTGTTCCTGTCTTCTATTGGCGCAGCGCTACTTTGGAAGCGCCGCCCCAAACCGAGTCCGACACTGAAATTGTCGATCGAGACACTAACACTTCTGAACACAGCAAACAAGCGCCCCAAGACGAAATTAAACTCGAGTCGGCTGCACTTGCAACTGTCACCGTCCCCGGAAAATCCTTCCTAGGGTTCGGTTTTCCCAAGAAGCCGAAAAAACTCACCAAGGAAGAAGCAGCAGCAATAGCTGTTCAACAGCGAGAAGAGTGCCTGCGGGAGTTGGGTAGAGAATTGCGCAAGGGACGGCAAATTCGATCCCTATCCCTCCAACAACTCCACAGTCAAACTCTTGTGCCGCTGCACCACATCGAATCGATCGAAAATGGGGAAATCGAGAAACTGCCCCAAGATATTTACGTTAGAGGTTTTATCCGCAGGCTGGGCGACACCTTGGGACTAGACGGCACCGCGATGGCGAATGCTTTGCCCAAACCAGCTCCTAGCCCAATTCCCAGCTCGTATTTATCTGTTTCCGATTCCGAGTCGGCGGAAGGCTTTCAAATGCGTCCGGTGCATTTGTACATCGGCTACACCGCTTTGATGGCTGGGGCTGTAGGGGGTTTGGGTTGGCTGTCGCAGCAACCCGTAGTCCCCGGAGCCCAGGCAGTACCTCCAACGCAGGTGACACCGCCAGCCTCAGTTGCACCGGCTCAAAAAAGCCCGGCCCCGACGCCTAAACCCGGTCTGAAGAAGTCTAGCAGTCACGGGGGAATGATTGTGGGGGCTGACATGGCCCCGCCGGAGGTGATTTTTGGTTAGAGTCTGTCACGGTGATTTAACGGCGGATTCCTTTGGGTACTGGACGCAGAAACCGGGTTTGATGGGCGAAAATACTTCCTTAAGTCCTCGCTCAAAGTTAAAAACCCGGTTTCTTTAAGTAAGGAGTGCGTGCTGGACTGCCTGTGTAATTCAACAGCTAATTTGAAAGGCGATCGAAGTTGGGAGTCACGGCGCAGAAACCCCGTTTCTTCAGGTAATTAATTCAGAGAAGCTTCATGGTGTCGGTCGATTAACAATTAAAGATTAAAGAATTGACTCCACAGCACAGAGCGAGTTAAAAACCCGGTTTCTTCGTATATTTCTCGTTACTAAATCCGAGATTTTTATCGTGAACTGGGTTGAGCAAGGCAAATCTGCGTCCAAGACTGTAGATTTTAGATTAAAGAAGTGACTCCACAGATGGATGAAGGTGGGGGCTTGAACTAAAATCTAAACCGTGATTGCTCTCCACGACTCCTGTGTTCAAGCAAGTATCCGCATGCAGGTGAGATCGGAAATGGGGTTTCTGAGACTGGGCCTGCCCCAGGACTGCTTCCGGGCGAGCAATCGCCGGGCATTGTACCGAAAGTGAATTTTCAACTGCATCAGGAAACCCGATATGTGCGATAAACTATCTATTTGACCAGTCCTAAAAGAGGTTTCCGATAAGATGAGTTCCCCAGCCACCGCTGCTTTCTCCGATATCGATCCGCTATCGACTCAGCCGCCGACAGTCACGAGTTTGGTGGCACCAGACAGTGCTTTGGTAACGGCGGCTCAACTGCCACAAAAATCTTGGACAATAGAAGATAGCGAGAAACTGTACCGAATTCAAGGTTGGGGCGAACCCTATTTTTCGATCAATGCTGCCGGTCACGTTACAGTGTCTCCCAAGGGCGATCGCGGCGGTTCCCTCGATTTGTGCGAACTGGTAGAATCCCTCAAACAGCGAAATTTGGCTTTGCCCCTGCTGATTCGATTTTCTGATATTTTGGAAGACCGGATCGAGCGCTTAAATTCGTGTTTTGCCAGAGCGATCGCTCGCTACAATTACAAAAATGTCTATCGCGGTGTCTTTCCTGTTAAATGCAACCAGCACAGACAATTAATTCAAGATTTAGTGCGTTTTGGGCAACCCCATCACTTCGGACTGGAAGCCGGCTCTAAACCGGAATTAATGATAGCTTTGGCGACCTTAAAAACCCCAGGCGCTTTGTTAATTTGCAACGGTTACAAAGACCGTCAATACATCGAAACTGCTATTTTGGCGCAGCGGCTGGGACAAACTTCCGTAATTGTGCTGGAGCAAATTGAGGAAGTAGAACTGGCAATCGCTGCGAGCAAAGCATTAGGAATTAAACCGATTTTGGGAGTGCGAGCAAAAC
This sequence comes from Microcoleus sp. F4-D5, assembly GCF_036704885.1. Lineage (NCBI taxonomy): Bacteria > Bacillati > Cyanobacteriota > Cyanophyceae > Oscillatoriales > Microcoleaceae > Microcoleus > Microcoleus sp. F4-D5. The sequence continues at coordinate 63,463 of NZ_JAUBSX010000031.1, forward strand.
TCACTACCAAAGGCGTTGGCCGTTGGGGAGGTTCCACGGGCGATCGGGCAAAATTTGGCTTGACAATTCCTGAAATTATCCGCGCAGTCGGCGAACTCGAAAAAGCTGGAATGCTCGAATGTTTGCAGTTACTGCACTTCCACATCGGGTCTCAAATTTCCTCAATTAGCGTCATCAAAGATGCCATTCGAGAAGCCAGCCACATTTATGTAGAATTAGCTAAATTGGGAGCTAATATGAACTACTTGGACGTAGGCGGCGGGCTCGGCGTTGACTACGACGGCTCTAAAACAAACTTTCACGCTTCCAAAAACTACAATATGCAAAACTACGCTAACGACGTAGTAGCCGGAGTGAAAGATGCCTGCGACGAGCGCAAAATCCCGGTACCAATTATCATTAGCGAAAGCGGGCGGGCGATCGCTTCTCACCAATCAGTGTTAGTTTTTGACGTACTCGGTACTAGCGATGTCCCCAGAGAAATACCCGAACCAGTAGATGAAAATGCGCACCAAATTCCTCGTAATCTCTACGAAATTTACCAATCTATCACTCCCGAAAATTACCAAGAAGTTTATCACGATGCTATCCAATTCAAGGAAGAAGCAGTCAGTTTATTTAACTTAGGCTATTTGGGAATTGCGGAACGGGCTAAAACCGAACAGTTGTACTGGGCTTGCTGCGATAAAATACAGGCGATCGCACGGCAAAAACAATATGTATCGGAGGATTTGGAAGACTTAGAAAAGGTGATGGCGTCCATTTATTACATCAACTTATCTGTTTTCCAGTCTGTACCGGACAGTTGGGCAATTAACCAATTGTTCCCAATTATGCCAATTAACCGACTCGACGAAGAACCGACTCAGCGGGGTATTTTAGCCGATCTCACCTGCGACAGCGACGGCAAAATCGACCAATTCATCGATTTGCGAGATGTCAAGTCGGTTTTGGAGCTGCATACTATCAAACCCGGAGAACCTTATTACTTGGCGCTATTTTTGGGAGGTGCTTATCAAGAAATTATGGGCAACCTCCACAACTTATTCGGGGATGCAAATGCAGTTCACATCCAGCTAACGCCTTCTGGCTATCATATCGAACACGTTGTGAAAGGGGACACTATGAAAGAAGTCCTCAGCTACGTACAGTACGATTCAGAAAGTTTGATTGAAAGCATCCGCCGTCAGACAGAAGCAGCTTTGCAGCAAAATAAAATTACTCTTTCCGAAGCCCAACTTTTGCTGCAAAATTACGAGCGGAGTCTCACCCAGTATACTTATCTTCAGTCGTGAAATGTAGGGTGCGCACTGCGCACCTTACTTTGAGCAATTAGCAATTATTCAGGATTACCTAGAATTTCTGCGATCGCCCGCCGCTCTTCTCCCTGCTGAGTCGGTAAAACTTGGCGAGCGTCAGTAATCAGCCAATCGAGAGCAGCCGCTTGCAAATCGATCGCCGCCCCGGTTTTATCAACGCAGTAACGCCCGAATACAAGTTTATCAACCAACCGCACCTCCGGGCCCAAACGGGAATACTCAAAAATCACGCTGTTTTCCACAGTCGCCCCGCTGCACACCCAACAATTCGGGCCGATCATTGTCGGGCCGATAATTTTTGCTCCATCCTCAATGATCGTCATCCCGCCAATGTAAACAGGCCCGGTAATATCAACTTTATCCCAGTTCACAGCTACATTTAAACCAGCGTAAACGCCGGGGCGCACTTCAATTCCCGGAATCGAAACATTTTTAACTTGTCCCAGCAGCACGCTCTGAATTGCCCGCCAATAGTCAGGAACTTTGCCTATATCCACCCACTCAAAGTCCATGGTAATCCCGTAAAAAGGCGCGCCTTCTGCTACTAGCTTGGGAAATAACTGCGAACCGATATCGTATTCCTGGCCCGAAGGGATGTATTTGAATATTTCCGGTTCAAAAATATAAATACCAGTGTTAATGTCGGTACTCAGAGCTTCCTCTACAGAAGGTTTTTCTTGGAAATCTTTAATTTTGCCAGACTCGTCTGTTACCACCACTCCGTAACTGGGAACCTCCACGCGGGGAACCGATTTCATAACAATAGTAGCGATCGCCCCTTTTTCCCGGTGCCACTTCACAGCAGCAGTCAAGTCCAAGTCAATCAAAGCGTCGCCGCACAGCACCACAAAAGTATCGTCAAAAAACGGCGAGAAGTCCTGAATTCGTTTCATGCCACCAGCCGAACCGAGAGCCTCTCCTATCAGTTCTCCCTCCTCAATTCGCCCTTCAAAAGAATAGGCAATTTGTACCCCAAACTTTTGACCGTCGCGGAAGTAGTTTTCAATCACGTCTGCCAGGTGGGAAACATTGACCATAATCTGGTCAAACCCGTGCTGGCGGAGCAATTCAACCAAAAACTCCATCACTGGCTTTTGCAGGATAGGAATCATCGGTTTGGGTATTGTCTGAGTAATGGGACGGACGCGAGTGCCTTTACCGGCCGCCAGAATCATCGCTTTCATTATTAACTTCCTCAACCCTCTGTTAATTGATATCAACTGAACAATTAGATGCTAGCGGTTGCGCTCGAATCGATCGATCGATCACAGCAAAATCATGACCTGTTTATAGGCGACATCGTACCAGGCTATCAATCATTTATTCCCAATTTACCTGGATTTAAGAAACCAGGAATCGGGAATCAGGAAGAACTCCGCACTCCCGCTCTCTCGATTCAGGACTGTGCCGCGCAATGTCGGCGAGCGAGGTTCTGCCTGGAATCTTAACCGACGCAGCGGCACAGCTATTAGTTTCGCCGGAGAACCTATACCCTGCAAGCTCAAAGCGCCCGGATTTTGAGGTCTTGATAAAACTCCTCTTGAAGCAACTCTACTTTAGACTGAGCAGACAGCAGCAACAAAGCCCAAAAAATACCCACGCGGTCATGATGTGGCAAGTCAACTTCTCCAGTCGATACCGGGAGTTCTGGGTGAAGAGGGGAGTGCAAATCGTTATGATGCCAGAGTTCCAGCAATTTGTCCAAGTCGAGCCAACCCTCGTCAATTTCCTGGCCCCGTTCTGCCAGAAACCGCTCCAGTTGACTAGCAGTTTCCACCAAATTTTCTTGGTGAGCTAGCTCAAAGATAGCCTGGGCGGCTTGCGATCGCATTTTTGAGGTAGGGCGGCGGCGGGGGGCAACTGTCTGCTCCATTGCTGCTTTCATTAGCTGCAACTGCTCGATCAGTTCTGGGAGAGTCACCGGGCGTTTTTGCGGTAATTGAGCTACACCGCGACGGCGCAATTGCCGCTCCAAATGCTGCGGTAATTGTCGCCCGCCTGAGTGCTCTGCGTCTTCGAGTGCCTCCTCGTCGGCCTCGTCGGGATTCGCGGGGGATTCTGAGAGGACGATACTTTCTGCTTTGAGCAAAACCAGCATTGAAGCGTACAAAAACGCTTGGCCCGAGTGGGACAAATCGGAGAAATCCTTACTCGCATCGGTATCGCAGGCGTTCGTAAGCTTGCTCAAACATCGATCGAACACTTCAATTACCTTAACGTCCCAAGGATCGATTTCTCCCCGTTCTGCTAGGTCAATTAAAATTGCGATCCCCTCGGAAATCGTTTCTAAGCCATTTTGGTCTCGGGAAACGGCCATTAGATTTTAGATTTTAGATTTTAGATTTTAGATTTTAGATTTTCCCTCTCCGAAAACGAGAGAGCATATCAAGTTAATTGGCGGTGATTTCAGCAGTTGTACCCTCAATGGCTGCTATTTCTAAACTTATCGGTTCTGCACTTTCTAACAAAGGTTGTTTGCCTTCTACTTCGGCTTTATAGCGTTCTATATCTTGTTCTAATTCCTGAATCCGCTGCTGTTTTTCGCGAGCTTGGCGGATCTCTTGGCGGGAAGCGAGCGTTCGCTGCATTCTCGACCACAGACTGAACAGCCACGCTAGTATTGCCCCTAATCCTGCCGCCATAATTAGTTCTACGCACAGCGGAGCTTTAACTTGGACGCCTTTGATAACTTGAATCGCGACGGGCTCTGTATTTTCGATGCTGAACAATACTAGAGCCAAGCAAATCACAAAGATGAAGAAGAAATTTAGCGATCGCATTTTCTCTGTTCCTAATTCTCTATTCCGGTGAAGCAAATAGTTTACTTTTTGTCAACTGTTTTTAGACAGATGAGCGAGTTTTTTTGATAAGATCAAATCTGCTCAATTAACCATAATATCCGGGGATGGGCGGGTTTATGGGATATCTGAGAGTTGATTGAAGAGATTGGTTAACCCGCCTCGCCAGGACATATTCTCTTTAGGTTTGACTGATGTTTTGCGGTTTCTTGCCGATTAAGAGTGCCGGCAATATTTGATATTTCAAAGCAATGCCCGCAGTCACAAATAAGGCAATAATCAGCGCCCCAATGCCTACGGGACTGGGAATCCAGAATATCGCCTCCAAATAGTTAACTTCCCCGGGTTTTAGTTTCCAAACTAACTGCTTTCCCTGCTGATAGCTTTCGGGAACGAGCGCACCGGCGACAGTTTCAATATTTTGGGCACCCCAAGGCGTGTTCAAGCTAAACTCTAGCTCCAACAGTCCCCCCGGACTCAGAAGCAAACTGCCGTTAGAAGAAAGCAGAGAAAGAGAGCGCAAATCCAATTCCAAACTCAACCGATTTCGCAGCACCAATAACAAATTATTCTGCTTGACATTCAAGTGAGATTCAAACTTCGGCAAATCGGTTTCTAGCGGACTTGCGACCCGAGATTTTGCGGTTGGTGCGATCGGATTGTAAAATTGGTTAAATTTGTCTTCCAACTCGGCTCCATTATTGAAAGGAATCCTCACTAGAACTTCTGTGGGCGAAAGCCGTTTAGTTTTTCCGTCCAGCAACCTCACCCGGCGTTCTACGCTTTTCAACCATTCTGCAACAGTTTCGCTGCTGAAGCTCGTCAACCTTTCCCCCAGTTTAATGTGCTGCACGATTTCGCCGCGAGTTTGACTCTCAAAGTTAACCCCGACATCGTACTGAACGCATCCAGTCACTAGAGTTAAAAGGCAAAAAACCAAAGGTAAAAGAAAGAAAAAGTGCTTTTTCTTCTTTCGAGTTCCATCCTTGACATTTTGCTCTTTCATTGTACCTTTTTCCCTGTTTTTTCCTATTTGGATGAATTAGCAAAGCGTTAAATTCCCGGCACTGTTTCTATGTTTGTTTAGCAGGTCTGGACTTACGAACCGCTTACCAAAAACCCGGTTTCTGGGCTGCAAAATGGCGATTTCACAGATGCTTTGTGGCAGAAACCGGGTTTTTTTGACGTGAGTGCTAAGATTTTTCTAGCTATATTATCAGCGTCACCTGGAATTAACCTCACTGAACTTATTGCCTCGAAGCTACACCCAACTGTTGAAACAGTATACTCGGCAAATATGCCGCACCGCCTACCCATTCGGCTTCGCTGCTCAAATCTGCCAAATTTTTAAAGGCTTCAAAAATGCTGCCTGCCACCATTGTATTCTTGACGCGGCCGACTATTTTACCTTTTTCTACTTTATAGCCTAAGTCCAAATTTACAGAAAATTCGCCAGCTAACTGATTGGACTGACCGGCACCTAAAACCTGCTCTACTATTAGACCTTCGTCCATGCTAGCAATCAAGTCTTGAGTGGCGGTATTTCCTGGGGAAATGCAAAAGTTAGTCAAATCAGGGCCTGGGCGAGACAATCCGCCGCGAAAACCGTTGCCGGTTGATTGTACACCGGCGCGAGCGGCCCACCTGCGATCCCAATAAAATCCGGTGACAGTACCTTTGTCTATCAAGACTTTGCGGGTGGTGGGTGTACCTTCGTCGTCAAAGGGACAAGCAGAAGGGCCTAAACTGGGGTCTTCAAAAAAGGTAAAGCGTTCGTCAAATAAGGTTTCGCCGATTTTGTCGGCTAGGGGAGAGGCTTTTTGAACTACTGCTTGACCTGAAAGGATGGTATCAAACAGGCTGCCGAGGGTGCTAGCTGCGGCTCTGGGGGTAAATAATACTGGGTAGGAACCGCTGCTGATGGTGGCTGAATGTTCGGCGAGGCGGTATTTTTCGAGGAGTGATTCGAGGATGCTGTCGGTGTCTAGGGGACGATCGCGCGCTACGTCGTAACTGTATGCTTGCATAAAATCTTCTCCCTGTACCAAATTTCCCGCGATCGATCCGCTGACTATTTGGCTGCTTCTTTCGGCATACACGTCTTGCGTCGTGGCAATTTTCACGCGGCCGCTGCGGACGTGGAAGCCGACATCTACCATAATATCGGGATTGTAGGCGTGAACTTGCTCGATCAGGTTTTTGCCGTTTTCTACTAATTCTTGAGTTGTGGGCGGAGTGTAGGTGGTTTCCGGGCCTTTGAGGTGGAAGTTGGAGGCGAGTTCAAATTCTGCGGGGTCGCCGATTTCGGCTGTTTGAATCGCTGCATCTACTAAATCGTCTATCCGCGTTAAATCAGTGGAACTGGCAAAACCGATTTTGCCTTTGTAAATCAGCCGGAGTGCTACGCCTTGCAGTGCTTTGGTTTGCAGGGATTTGAGGCGATTGTTTTCAAATTCGATGGGGGTGTCTTGACTCGACAGGTAGTATACTTCAGCAGCATCGGCGCGCCCAGAAGCCAATTTCAATATCTGTTCTATGGTGGAATCGCTCACAATAATCGCCTTTCTGGTTTGGTCTTTTTTTTATTTTAGCGATTTTGGGTGTGGCCAGAAACCGGGTTTTTTCCAGAAACATCGATACACCACCGAAAAACTGCGAAAAACCCGGTTTCTTAAGTCAGAGTGCATCCATCAATCCCCAGCCATTTGCTGAACCGCAGCAATAATTTCCTTCACTGTCTGCGCGTCAGGAGATCGCAAATGCTGTAAAATGTCCAAAGATTGCTGTAAATAATTCAAAGCTTGGTCAAAATCTCCCTTCTCATCTGCTAACAACTTTCCTAACATTGCGAAAGTAGCAGCTTTCCCTTGAACATCGCCAATTTTTTCCTCAAGTTCGAGAGATTGTTGATAAAATGCGATCGCCTGTTCTACTTCCCCAAGATTTGCATAGATTCCTGCTAGTTGGTGCAAAGTAGCAGCTTTCCCTTGAA